>JAJFUB010000029.1 GCA_021372615.1 bacterium
GAAACTTGAGAGGAGCTGTCCCCAGTACGAGAGGACCGGGATGGACGGACCTATGGTGTACCTGTTGTCTCGCCAGAGGCACGTGCAGGGTAGCTACGTCCGGCCGGGATAAGCGCTGAAAGCATCTAAGCACGAAGCCCCCCTCAAGACTAGGTTTCCTCGAGCTTCGAGCTGTAAGGCCCCTGGTAGACCACCAGGTTGATAGGCTGGGTGTGTAAAGGCAGCAATGTCTTAGCTTACCAGTACTAATCGGCCGAGCGCTTGATCACGCTGCAATCATTTGTCCGGCCCGAAGTCTTCCTATCGCTATGCAGTTCTCAGGGCGCGCCAGCGCCCTGGCGCCGGCCCGGTGGGGCCGGAGCCAAGCACCATGACAACTATGTTTCCCGGTGACTCCAGCGGAGGGGCCACACCCGTTCCCATTCCGAACACGGCAGTTAAGCCCTCCAGCGCCGATGGTACTGCACGGGCGACTGTGTGGGAGAGTAGGTCGTCGCCGGGTCAGCATTGAAAGAGGCTGATGGCCATATGGCCTCAGCCTCTTTTTCATGAGCGCTCCCCGATAGCTCAATGGTAGAGCGACTGGCTGTTAACCAGTGTGTTCGTGGTTCGAGTCCACGTCGGGGAGCCAGTCCATTGGTCAACATCCGCCTCCAGGTCCGAATCGGCCTGGAGGCGTTCAGGTTCTGGGGTTGTTGGCTTCGCAGCGATTCGGGCACGTAGCTCCTGCCGGCGCGCTTCTTGGTCCCCAAGAAGCCCTCTGAAGTGAATTGTGGCCTGGTTCGAGTCCCCCCTGGCGCCCGTTCTGTCCAGCACCACGACGCTCACCAACTGCCGCAATCGCTCCCTCCGCTCCTGGGGTTCGAGCAGGTTCCACGTCAGCAGTAGGTCGTCCACGGATCGCAGGAGGGCCTCCGCTCGGACCGCCGCAGTCTCGAGGTTCTCGGTCACGGCCTCCAGCACTCGCTGCTTGTCGCGCAGGTCGGCCGCCTCACTTCTCAGCGCATGTATCCGGGCGTTGCAGGCGTCGGCGTCGAGTCCGCCGTCAATGCCAAGATCCACGACCTTCAGGATCTGCTCCTCGCGCTTGAGGGCCTCGGCCTGCAGGGCACGCGTCCGCTTCTGGGCCTGCCCGCGGACTCGCGCCAGCACGCGGCGAATGTGCGCCTGGGTGTCCTTCCCGCCGAACCTGGCGGCGAGTCTCTCGGCCACTCCGCGCAAGACCGCTGCCTCAAACCTGTCCGCTGGCACGTAGTAGCTGCGGCAGGTCGCCCCGCCGGTCCGATGGTAACCCCCGCATCGGTAGGCTTTCCAGGTGCTGCCGTCCTTGCGCTTGCGGTTGTGCGTGTAGGACACCAGACCGCTGCCGCAAGAGCCGCAGAGCGCCAGACTGGTCAGCAGCCAATCGCTGCCGCGGGCGCGGTTGTTGATCCCGTCCTTCGGCTGCGAGTGCCCGCCGCGCTTGCCGGCCCGCCGCTCCCGGTCCACCAGCTTGCGGGCCTGCCGCTCGTACATCTCGGGGCTGTCAATCTGCAGGGGGAAGCGCTCGCGCACAAGGGCGGCGACCTGCGGCGGTATCAGGGCGGCGTGGGCGTCTTCGGCGCGAATCCACGTGCGGGGGTCCTTGATGCGGTGGGCCTTGCGCTTCCGGCCGTTCTCATCGCGCCACTCGACGGTGTGCCCCATGTTCCAGACATACGTGCCTTCGTAGACGTATACCCTCCGGGCGAGGTCGTAGACCGTCACCTTGGACCACGTCCCCCCGGTCGGCGACGGCCGGCCCTCTTCGTTCATCACCTGGGCGACCCGCTGAATAGGCAGGCCGTCCGCCAGCAGGCCGAAGAGCCGGCCCACGTCTGCCTTCCGCTTGGCGTCAGGAACCCAGCCGGTGCGGGTTCTGGTGTCGCCCCGCGAGTCGGTCCCGATGGCCTTCTTCTGGGCGCGGTATCCCCACGGCACCCTCCCCCCGCAGGAGTGCCCGGTGCTGGCGTTCTGCACCAGTGCCCTCATCGTGTCTCGGGCTATCTCCTCACTGCGCCCGATAGCCATGGCCTCCGTGATTCGCTCCATGGTGCGCCCCGGGCCGGCGGCGCCCTCGAAGCGCTCGGCGACCGAGAACACCTGTACGCCATACTGGGGCAGCAGGCGGCGCTTGTAGGTCAGGTTCACGTCCTCATCACGGCTGAAGCGGTCGAGCTTGTCCACGACAATGCGGCGCACGGGCTCGGCTGTCGTCTGGCTATCAACGGCCGCACGGATCAGGTCCTGGAAGCCCTCCCGTTCGGCGCTGTCACTGTAGGCGGACTTGCCGGCGTCCTGGTAAACGCCGACGACGCGCCAGCCCCGGCGGGCGCACTCCTCGCGGCAGGCTGTCACCTGCTGGGGAATGCTGAGGTCGGAGAGGGCGCTGTCCTCGTGACTCACGCGGGCGTAGATCAGGGCCCGGACCGTTTCCTGATCGTCGGCGAAGGTGACTCTGCCAGCGAGGTATTCATCGGGGAGGAACTTGGCGCTCATGGCGTGGACCGTCCTTCTTCCGTGGTGGGGGCGATCGGGCGGTTCCCGATGGGCAAGCCCAATTCCTGCAGGACCTCCGGCAGGTGCGGGCTGTCGGCCTGGTTGGCCATGGCGGTTAGCAGGCAGTGCCCGATGGCGCTCCTGATCCACGTGTCCAGGGCAAGCCGCGAAGTAGCATCGGCGAGCTGGGCTGCCGGCGATTGCCGTCTCGGGTTGGCTGCAGACCGTACTGGGTTCATGTGGTGTCAGTGACTTGCTGCCGCTGCTGAGGCGTCTGTCCATGGTAGGCTGAGGGCTGAGTCAGGGCCGCGCGCGTGCGCGCGGGCGTGTGCGCACAGCGCTACCTTAGTGCCGTAGCCTCGGGAAGTAGATACGTAGTCGTTGGCGGCTGCTGTTGCTCCCGGTCGTGGTACTGATCTCCTTCCCGTCCGGCGTGTGCCTTGAGGAGAAAGAGGAACCTGTAGAGTGATGTTGTCCTCACTACTCATGTGATTGGTCCATGCCGTTGGTCGTGACGACGTTCGCGCGAGAAAGGCAGGGGGCAACGGCGGGCGGCCGTTGGCCCGCCGTTGCGACCGCTGGGCCGTTCGGCCGTTGCCGTGCGGGCTCCCGGAGGTACTGCCCCACCGGGGGGAGTTCACAATCCACACTCCGTACCCTCAGGTTCACGCCAACCTGCTCTCGCAAACCAAAAACGACAAAATCGGCAACAACGCCCAGGGCAGCCAGCGCGCAAGCGTCACTGCCGCCACCTCCTTGGGCAGGCGGCATTGGCGACAGGCGACGGTGCTGGCTTCTCCGCTGGAATGCCAACTGTCACTGACGGACGTGATCCCCTGTGTCGGTAGCGTCGGATCATATACATGCACCTCCGTGCACGTTCCAGGCGGTGAGGCGTGCACGTATTCGTAAGGCCTTACCCCTTCCCCATATGCCGTGTCTATCGTGCATAGGGGATCGGCACGACCCGCTCTACCGTCCTCGGTCTGACGTGCTCTCCCGCCGTCCGCGGCTTGCCCTTGTCCACCACTCGCACGAGGCCGCGCGCCTCAAGATCGGCGAGGGCCCTGCGTTGCGTATCCGGCCCCATCCCGACGTCCCTGCCGTCACCGAAGGTGAAGAAGAGAGAGCCGCCAGCGGGGATGCCCCGCGCCTTCTCAAGCTCACAAAGCGCCCTGTAGAGTCGGTGCTCCCGCTCCGCCACCCACTTCGGCCAGCCCCGTGCGTAGAAGGTCTGGCAGTCGCTGTCGGGTCGGTCCCTGGTGTGCTTCTCATACCGCTTTCCCCGGTAGTACGCGCAGTTCTCGCGACCGATGCACAGGTCCCCTGCTGCTCTACCTCTGCAACCTGGAGCCCGCCAAGGGTTGCCCTCGGTCCACCGGATCAGGTGCTCGGCCCGCTCACGCGGGAAGCCCTTCGCATTTGCGAACAGTAGCAGCAGCCGCTTGGCCGCCGGTAGGCTGAAGTTGGCTCGCCCCATGTCCAGCAGCATCAGCCCGACAAACCTCAGCGTCTCGAACTGCATCCCCGGACCTCGCGCCAGATGGACTTCGCGTCTACGGTTGAAGGCACTGCACAGGCAAGGCTTCACGTCGCGAGGGTTGCATCGCAGGACCTCGGCAACGTGTTCCGGTTGGACCTTCTCGCCCGCCTCAAGGGCGGCGCGCACCGGATCCTGTCTCTGCATCGCCGGTCCCGGTTGGGGGGCGGCGGGACGGGACAGCCGGGACCGGCTTCCGCCACCCCGAACCCGCCGCCTGGGTGCCTCCCCGCTTTGCGGCGGGAAGTACGGTTCTCGGCGGACCTCTCTCGGGGTCACCGAGCAAGCTGTGGTGTTCATCTCTAGCTGCCCCGTTCTCCGGCTGCCTGCCCCCTGGAACGGGGCCGCTCAGGGGGCAGGTGCCGGAAGCTGCTTCCCCGCCCGCATCTAGGCGGGCAGGCACGTCTCACGAGGCGCGGTCTTCCCTATCTTCGGGCCCGCAATCGTCCCCGCTGACCAACTGCCCCAAACCGGCGTCGGAACTCTCAGCGTTAGGGCTGGTGTGAGGTTGCGCGGCCATTGCCTGCTTGCGGCGGTACTCGCGGCCCCGCTCTGCCAGCGTGCGCTTCTGCTCCTCTGACATCCCAGCCACCGCCTTCTTCCCCTTCCACTCGCCGGCCGTTAACCCGCCGTACGGGAGGTAGTCAACCGCCATGCTCCCGGCCGCCCGCGCCTCCTCCACAATCCGCAGCCGCGTCGGCTTCTCGGCCCGGCACTTCCAGTCAGTGTCTCCGACGATCGTCCTCCGCAGCACCGAGTACTCGGCGTCCAGGGGGCACCGGTTGCAGCTACAGCCGTCGTAAGACGGGCACTCGTTGTAGAGTTGCAGGTCCTCGGGGAACGGCCGGTAGGGCTTGGGGTCCCAGGTCTTGGCCATGTCACTGCGCCCCCTCCGGCTCGTCGGTCGTGTCGCCCGCCGGGGTTGCGCCCTCGGCGGCGGACCTGATCCGGGCCGAGTGCTGAGTCCGCAGCAGGGCTGCCTGATCGTCTCGCCATCGCCGGTGTTGGTCGAGGAGGTGCGCAACATCGACGCCCATGTCCCGGAGGGCGCGCTGGTACGTGCGTCCCGGCTCGCGGGTGCCGGTCTCCGTGGCGTACAAGATCGCCACGTCAACGCCGACGGTGCGGGCGAAGTCGCAGGCACTCAGGCCGGACTGCTTGCGGAGGGTGCGAAGAGGGGAATCGGGGGCTGTCGTGTGCTGGTGCATGAGTCACCTCGTTCGGACTGTGTACTCTTTACACCAGCATTGTAGACAAGCGACGGCTTGGCATCTTCGGTGATTAGTGGTGGACTTTCGTCCAGGGACTCCTATAGGGGTTCGGCTCTTCGTAGGTCTCCTCGCGTCGCCGACAGCGCGCGCCGGGGCAGTAGTCGCGAGGGCGCCCGCCTGTCGACCGATGGAGAATGAACTTGCCGCACCGCGGCCGGGGACCGTCATCAGGCTTGCGTCCCTTCCGCGCAAGGCAGAGACGCAACAGCCCTGGCTCATCCGTGGCCAGCTCGGTCAGCCGCCGGGCAGCCTGCGCCAGCGGGGCGAAATCAGTACCGTACTGCAGGGAGGGGGCAAGCGCCTGGTCTGGCGGGTCCGTCTCTCCCGCAATACCCGGAGGGATGACGCGCGTCCATTTGCCGGGCTCGCGAAGGTGGGGCAGGTAAAGCTCATCTCCGTCAGCGGGACCGCCCCACACCGTGGGGGTAGCTGCCCGGATCATCTGGGCAACTGCGGCCACACAATCGGGGGACCAGAGGCGGTAGATGGTCAGGAACCGGGAATCACCGCCGAGGGGATCGGGCTGACACTGGAACTGCCCTTCGGCGACGGCTACCCCCAGATCGAACACGAGCAGCTTCGCATCGTCCTCCGGCAGGAAGTAGCCCTGGTGATACGCATTGCTGGTGGCGCCGAGTACGTAGGGCAGAGATAGACCCCCGAACAGGCGTGGGACCTTGACGCGCCTTGCCATCTCGGCCTCCGCCCACGGTTTGAGGTCGTTGAGTAGATCGACGAGCTTCTCATCGGTCATTGGCACTCGACCCTCTCGGCTGCGAGGTCAGCACGCACACCGTGGCTTCGCAGAGGGAAGCTCACCGGGCGGAGCCGATCGGCACCGCCTCCGCTGCATCTCTCGAGACCGTATTGGCCCGCTTGTAGGGGCAAGGGGTATTCCCCCCCATTCTCGGTAACCATGATGTCCTCGTTGAGCAGCCACAGCATTGTGTTCAAGCGGTCGCGTACACCTACCTCCCACAGGGAGCCGTCATCTAGGGCCACAGACTGCCCTCCTTCAAGCTTGGGTCGCATCCAGTGGCCGCTGCTCCCGCCCAAGTACTGGCTGGCCCCCGGCGCCGCAGCAGGCGGCCTGAGGGGAGGTGCGATTGCGGCAGGCGCAGCGGGCGCCTGCCAGCAGACGGTCCCATCGGCGGCGAACAGAGTCAGCGTCGACTCAGGGTACGTGGTCGTGGCGCCGGTGGTCTTGTTGACCGTAGCTGTGGCGCCAAGGCAGGCCCGCAAGCCACCTGTGGCGTCGGACAACTCCAGCCCCGAGGGGCCTAGACTACAGCGCTCCTTGCCCGCGTTGTCGACGAGACGCAGCCCGGTCGTCTTCACGATCAGACCGCCCCGTTCGGGGGAGTTGAAGAGGCACAGGGCGGCGTTGCCCTTGGGATCGAGGTCCAGGCTGGCGCGGACCTTCCCGTCTGCATCCCATAGCGAGATCGCAGGCCTACCGAGACAGGAGCCAACTTGGACACATCCGGCGCCTTTGCTGCCCAGTAGCTCCAGTTGGGCGGTGCCGTTGCTAACCGACTCGAGCGCCGCCTGCCTGCGCCCCGACTGATCTACCACCTCGAACCGCCTCGCCCTCACCACCTCCTGCACCGGCTTCCCCGCTTGTGCATGGACAGGTGCCCCCTGCAGCAGCAGGTTCGACACCGCGCCCCCGAAGAAGCCGGAAACCACCGTCAGCACTGCCAGCACTCGGAACTGCTTCCCGGTCATGGCACTCCCCTCCCGGAACGGCTCTCACCCCTCCACCTGCGCCTCCATGTCGCCCGCGCCGAAGGCGCTGTAGTAGTGCAGGATCAGGTCTCTCGTGCGGAAGCGGCCGTAGCGCTCGCGGTCGCGGCGCTCCACGATGGGGAATGTCGTCAGGACATAGCCCGCTTCCTCGCGGCTCAGTCCGTACGGGTGGAAGTAGAGCGCCTCGAGCTGGCAGCGCAGGTGCAGGCGCCGTTCCTCGTCCCACGCGAACCGTGGCTTGGTCTGGCCCCTCCGGGCGTTTGACACACCGGCGTGACAACGTCGTCCGCGGGGTGGTAGATAGCGCGCGGCGTCTCCGCCTCCGCAGCCATGGTGCGATTGTACATCTCGCAGATCAGGCGGTCAAAGTGGCTGAACCCTCGGGGCTGTTGGCCTGAGGCCCTCTCTGGCGCGCACAGGCGCGACTGCATCTACCTCATGTCACAGCTGATGTGCACAGCGCCGACACAACTTGACCCAGCCACGACCACCACTCTGCGCTCTGAAAGCTACGGGGGCGCCAGGAGGTGTATCGCCTTCGGCGGCGAAATAGAGGCGCTACACACAGTTTCGCCATAGCAGCGTACTCGGTTGGCCGGGGGGTAGTGGTGCCGGCTCAAGCTGCAGTCCCCTGTTCCCCCTGACCTGTCGCACCACACCTGGTTGACCGCGGGCGCCATCAACGGCGGTCGCCGGTCTCGCACTGGCAAGGATCAGACCATGAGCCTGGACAACGGCAAGACGAACGGGGCCAGCATCCCGAAGCAGGGCCACAAGCTGACGCTCCCCGAACTGGAGCGCAAGCTGCTCAAGGCCTGCGACATCCTGCGCGGCAACATGGATGCCTCGGAGTTCAAGGAGTTCATCTTCGGCATCCTGTTCCTCAAGCGCATGAGCGACCAGTTCGATGCTGATCGCGAGAACCTCCGGCGCGAGTACGAGCGCCAGGGGCTGCGGGAAGACCTGATCGAGAAGCAGCTCGTCAACCCCGACAAGTATGACTTCTTCGTTCCGGAAGACGCGTCGTGGGGGAAGCTCAAGCACCTCAAGGAGGCCATCGGGAATGGCCTGAACAAGGCGCTCGCCGCGATTGAGGACGCCAACCCGGACACGTTGGAGGATGTCCTCAAGGGCATCAACTTCAACCGCAAGGTCGGCCAGCGGACGATGGACGACAGCATCTTGCTGCAGTTCATCCAGCACTTCGACGAGATGCCGCTGGCCAACGGTGACTTCGAGTTCCCGGACCTGCTGGGGGCGGCATACGAGTACCTCATCAAGTACTTCGCCGACAGCGCCGGGAAGAAGGGCGGGGAGTTCTACACCCCGGCGGAGGTCGTGCGCATGATGGTGCAGCTGCTGCAGCCGCGGCAGGGCATGGCCATCTACGACCCCACCTGCGGCTCCGGCGGCATGTTGATCCAGTCGAAGCAGTATGTCGAGGAGATCGGTGGCGATCCGCGCGACCTGGTGCTGGCCGGCCAGGACAGCAACGGCGGCACGTGGGCCATCTGCAAGATGAACATGATCCTGCACGGCATCCGCAGCGCTGACATCCGCCAGGCCGACACGCTCAAAGATCCGCAGCACCTCGACCGCGGCGAGATCAGGCGCTTCGACCGCGTCATTGCCAATCCCCCCTTCTCGCAGAACTACACTCGCAAGGACATGAAGTTCGAGGGGCGTTTCCAGGTCTTCATGCCGGAGAGCGGCAAGAAGGCCGACTTGATGTTCGTCCAGCACATGGTTGCCTCGCTCAAAGCCGAGGACGAGCAGCGGGGGACGAAGGCCGGGAAGATGGCCGTCGTCATGCCGCACGGGGTGCTGTTCCGGGGCGGCGCCGAGCGTGACTGCCGCCGCAAGTTCATCGAGCAGGGCATCCTGGAGGCGGTGATTGGGCTGCCCCCGTCGCTTTTCTACGGCACCGGCATCCCGGCATGTGTGCTGGTCATCAACAAGGACGGCGCAGGCGATCGCAAGCAGGTCCTGTTCATCAACGCCGACCGGGAATACCGCGAGGGGAAGAACCAGAACTCCCTGCGGCCAGAGGACATCGAGAAGATCACCCACGTCTACCACGGCCTGCTGGAGGTCCCGGCGTACTCCCGCATGGTGCCACGTTCGGAGCTGGAGGCCGAGGACTACAACCTCAACATCCGCCGGTACGTGGACAACAGCCCGCCGCCGGAGCCGCAGGACGTGCGCGCCCACCTGCATGGCGGGATCCCGACCGCCGAGATCGACGCGCTGCAGGGCTACTTCGACAACTACGCCGGCCTGCGGGAGTTGCTCTTCCAGCCGCGCGATGAGCGCTACAGCGACTTCACGCCTGCGGTCGAGAGCCGGGACGCGATCAGGCCGCTGATCGAGACCGCGCCCGGCGTCCAGGCCAAACACGCCGAGTTCCACGAGGCGCTCGGGAAGTGGTGGGCAGCGCACGTGGCGGAGATCGAGGCCTTGCCGGAGACCCACGACGTCTTCGGCCTGCGGCAGCTGCTCATGGCGAGCATAGGCGACGCTCTGGTGCCCCAGGGCATCATTGACCAGTACCAGGTGCGCGGGGCGCTCGCGTCCTACATGAACGAGCTGTCTGCCGATCTGAAGTCCATCGCGGCGAGCGGGTGGGGGCCGGAGCTGATCCCGGAGGAGGAGATCCTGCGCTCGCAGTTCCCCGAGGTGCTGGAGCAGATCGAGCGGGACGAGGCGCGGATCGCGGAACTGCAGGCGCTGTTCGCGGCGGTGGACGAGGAGAACGCGGAGCCGGACGAAGAGAGCGGCGTACTGCCCTCGGAGGACGTGAAGGCCTACAAGGCGGAGAAGAAGGCGTTCGACGAGGCTTGGAAGGAACGCCTGGCCACGATGAAGTCAGTCATCGGCGACCTGCACGACCTGCTGAAGGCCGCGGGGCTGATCCCCAGACAGACGAAGAAGACGTGGTTCACGGAGGGGCTGACGCCCAAGGAGGCGGACTTCGCGGTGGCCGAGCGTATCCTGGAGGTGACCGGCGCCGACCGCTCGCCGGAGGTCGTGAGCCGGCTGCGTGAGTGCCAGCGCGAGGGCCTGGCAGCCAAGCGGCGCAGCGATGAGATTGCAGAGCGTCTGCAGACACACTCCGATCTCGAAACCGAGCTTAAGACGCTGAAAGCCAACATCAAGCAGGTGGAGAAACGCAAGGACGATCTGGTCGCCGAGGCGCGAGGGCAAGTGTCGGAAGTGGAGGCGCGCCGACTGATCTTGGCTCGGTTCCAGCGCCTACTGTCAGCCGAGTTCGACGCGTACCTCCAGCGGCGCAACAGGAACCTCCTGCTGGCCGTCGAGGCCCTCTGGGCGAAGTACGCGGTGACGGCGGCGGAGCTGGTCGCGGAGCGCGAGCAGACTTCCAAACAGCTTGGCCACTACCTGGCGGAGTTGGGCTATGCAGAGTGACCAGACACAGATCGACCGGCTCATACCGGAGCAACTTGGCGAGGACACCGGCGGCGTGTCGGCCTGCGACCAAGGGCGCAGCGCGAAGAGCGCGCCAGGTAGCTGGAGTGAGGTCTCGCTCTTGGACGTTGTCCCCCGCGCCGAGTATGGGATCTCCGTGCCTCTCGATGGCCAGCCTGAGGGCGTCCCCGTGCTGCGCATGGGCAACCTCACCGGCGGCACCGTCGATCTGTCCGACCTGAAGTACTCCCGTTCGCCAGAGGCCAAGGCAGCGCTTCTGCAGGACAGGGATGTTCTGTTCAACCGCACGAACAGCTTCGACCACGTTGGCCGCACCTCGATATGGCACAGCGAACTGCCTGAAGCCTCCTTTGCTTCGTACCTCGTCCGGCTGATCCCCGACCCCGAGATGGTGACGCCCGAGTTCCTGACGCTGTGGTTCAACCTCGCTGCCACCCAGATCGCCATTCGACGTTATGCCACCCCCGGAGTTCACCAAGTCAACATCAACCCGACCAACCTCCGCCGGGTGATGATCTACCTGCCTGACACTCTGCCCCCGCAGCGCAAGATCGCTCGCATCCTGTCCACGGTGGACGACCTGATCGAGCAGACGGAGGCGCTGGTCGCCAAGCAGCAGGCCATCAAGCAGGGGATGATGCACGACCTCCTGACGCGGGGTGTGGACGACGACGGGCACTTGCGGCCAAGCTTCTACGAGGCACCAGAGCTGTACCGAGAGACGGAGCTGGGATGGCTGCCGGCATCGTGGGAGCCGAGGCTGCTGGGGCAACTCGTGTCGCCGCAGCGACCCATCGCCTATGGCATCCTGATGCCCGGCTATGGCCACCCCGGGGGAGTACCAGTCATCAAGGTGAAGGACATTCGGGAGGGCCAGATCCAGACTGACGACCTCCTGCTGACAAGTCCAGAGATCGACGAGGCCTACAAGCGGTCACGCGTCCGGGAAGGTGATCTTCTCTTCAGCATCCGCGGCACCGTGGGGCGCATGGCCATCGTCCCGCAGCATCTGTCAGACGCGAACATCACACAGGACACGGCGCGGATCGGGCTGGTGGAGGGCGATGCCCGGTTCATCAGCGCGTACCTCGGGATGCCTGCGCCCGCGAGCTTCATCGCCAGCCACACACTCGGCGTTGCCGTCCAGGGCATCAACCTGGGCGACGTTCGCCTCATACCCGTAGCCTTTCCGTTGCCAGACGAGCAGACGGCGATCGGCGACATTCTGGACGCCCAGGAGGCGGCGGTCGTGGCTGAACAACGGCAACTGGCAAAGCTGCGCCTCCTGAAGGGCGGCCTGATGCACGACCTCCTGACCGGCGAGGTACCGGTCACACCAGACGAGGGGGACAACGATGTCTGAGTACTCGCTGGTCGAGAAGCCGTTTCTGGAGCAGCTGGGGGCGCTGGGCTGGATCGTCGTCGACCAAGGGCCGGCCTACCCCACCGACCCCTCCCAGAGCCTGCGCGAGAGCTTCCGCGAGACGATCCTCCGCGACATCTTCTTCCAGAGCGTCCGCGACATCAACCTCACCGAAGATGGCCAGGAATGGCTCACAGACGCGCAACTGGAGGAGTTGCTCGTCTCGGTGTCCCAACGGCCCGGAGAGAGCCTGACAGAAGCCAATGAGAGCATCCTGAAGCTGCTTCTGAGACACCAGGTCGACGAGAACGAGCTGACGGGCGAGCAGTACCCCAATGTCCAGCTGATTGACTTCCACCACCCCGAGCGCAACCACTTCTTCGCCATCAACCAGTTCCGCATCGACACTCCCGGCTGTGTGGACGACTGCATCATCCCCGACATCGTCCTGTTCGTGAACGGGATGCCGCTGGCGGTCGTGGAGTGCAAGCTGGCGAGCGCGACTGAAGCCGACCCGATGTGTGAGGCGTTTGTGCAGCTGATGCGGTACTCGGGCCGGCGTGAGGCGACGACCGAGGCCGGCCTGCGCGAGGGAGAGCCGGAGCTGTTCTACACCAACCAGCTCCTGATCCGCACGACCGGCGAAGAGGCGCAGTTCGGCACGATCACCTCGACGGATGAGGAGTACTTCTACCCCTGGCGAGACATCTGGCCGACGGAGTACGCCGAGTATGAGCCGCCGCTCGGCCAGGAGCGGGAGCAGGAGATCCTGATCCAGGGGATGCTGCCCAAGGCGACGCTACTCGACCTGGTGCGCAACTGCACGGTCTTCATGGACGTTGACGACGGCAAGGCGCGGGCGAAAGTCGTGGCGCGGTACCAGCAGTACCGGGCGGTACTGAAGATCATCGACCGCCTGCGCACGGGCCAGACGCAGATGGAGCGCTCGGGCGTCATCTGGCACACACAGGGGTCGGGCAAGAGCCTGACGATGGTCTTTGCCATCCGAAAGCTACGGATGTGCGAGGACCTCAAGGACTACAAGGTCGTCCTCATCAACGACCGGGTCGACCTCGAGGAGCAGCTGAGTAAGACGGCGCGGTTGACGGGCGAGCCGGTGACCGTGATCGACAGCACGGCGGAGCTGCGGCACCAGCTGGCGACCGATGCCTCGAACCTGAACATGGTGATGGTGCACAAGTTCCAGGAGGTTCAGGGGCGCCTGCCCGACTACCTGGAGAGCGTCCTGACCATCCCGCGCTACGAGACCTTCGGCACGATCAATGGCTCCGACCGCATCCTGCTGATGGTGGACGAGGCGCACCGGACGCAGTCGGGAGACCTGGGCGACAACCTCTTCTACGCCTTCCCCAACGCCGCGAAACTGGCGTTCACCGGGACGCCTCTGATTGTGACCGAGGAAGGCAACCAGACTGCCCGGCGCTTCGCCGGGTACATCGACAAGTACAAGCTCCACGACGCTGAGCGCGACCACGCGGTAGTCAGGATCCTGTACGAGGGGAAGGCTTCGAACGACTGGGTCGGGGAGCGGGCCACGTTCGACAAGGAAGTGGACACGACGGCAGCCGCGCACGTCACATCGCAGCTGCGCAAGGAGAGCAACGTCGAGAAGCTGTCGCGCTGGGCGCGGGAGCAGCAGCGCCCCTTCGAGGACCTGCTGAAGGAGCATACTGCCGCGGAGATCGCCGCGCTCAAGGCCCGCTGGGGGACGTATGACAACCTACTGGAGGCGGACAAGCGCATCGCCGAGATCGCCAAGGACCTCGTGAAGCACTACGTCGAGGAGGTCCTCCCCAACGGCTTCAAGGCCCAGGTGGTCTGCGGTTCGAAGATGGCCGCGGTGAGGTACAAGCAGCACATCGACGCGGCCCTGGCCGCCATGCTGGCCGACGAACAGGCGAAACCGCCGTGGCACGGCGACCCGCGCGAGATCCCTGACGAGACCCGCACGGAGTGGCAGGACGCGGAGCTGTGCAGTAAGCTGACGTTCCTGCAATCGGTGGTCGTGGTCTCGCCCGAGACCACCAACGAGCGGGCGGTCATCACCGAAGCCCGCCGACATGCCCAGAGCGTGAACGCGGTCGAGAACTTCAAGGCCCCGTTCAACCAGGAGGACCCGGAGAAGGTCAACACCGGGATCGCGTTCCTGATCGTCTGCGACATGCTGCTGACCGGCTTCGACGCTCCGATCGAGCAGGTCATGTACATCGACAAGCACGTCCAGAACCACAACCTGCTGCAGACGATCGCGCGCGTGAACCGCGTGGCCAAGGGCAAGCGGCGCGGCTACATCGTGGACTACATCGGCCTGGCGAACCACCTGAAGGAGGCCCTGTCCATCTACGCCGCGGATGACCAGCGGGACATCGAGGACACTTTCAGGGACATCAGCAGCGAGCTGCCGATCCTGGAGGAGCGCTACCAGCGCCTCCTGCACCTGTTCGTCGACGATGGCGTGACGGGCATCGAGGACTTCGTGCAGCAGCGTGTCACGGGCCGCGAGGAGGCAGAGGTCTGCGAACAGGCCATCGTGCTGATGGAGAACGTTGAGCTGCGGGCAACCTTTGAGGTCTACCTGGAGCGGTTCCTGCAGAGCCTCGACATCATCCTGCCACATGAGGCCGCGATGCCGTACAAGGTACCGGCCAAGCGCTTCGCGTATCTGCTGTTCCGGATCAGGGACAGGTACCGCGACGAGACGCTGAGCATCTCTGACGCCGGCGAGAAGATCAGGCGCATCATCGACGCCTACCTCCTCAGCGAGGGGATCGACCCGAAGGTCAAACCGACCGAGTTGCTGTCGCCGCGGTTCGTGACCGAAGTGCAGACCATCACCACGTCTCGCGCCAAGGCCAGCACGATGGAACACGCCATCCGCCGGCACCTCAAAGCGAACTACGGCCAAGATCCTGCCCTGTATGCGAAGTTGAGCGACAGGCTGGACGCACTCATCAAGCAGTACCAGGACAACTGGGAGGCGCTCAGCAAGGAACTGGAGCAGCTGCGCCTGGACATCGAGGCGGGCCGGACGGATAGCCCACAGGGGGTGAGTGCGAGGGTGGCCCCGTTCTACGCGCTCATGGGGCAGATCGCCTTCGGTGAGGACATTGTGCCTCCAGAGCAAGCTAACAAGCTTGCTCAGTTGGCCGACCAAGCTGTGGAGATGCTGCGGTCGCGGATCGGCATCGTGGACTTCTGGAACAACCAGCCCGAGGTCACCAGCCTCAGGGGCGACCTCTCGGACATCCTGCTGATGTCTGAGATCGATGGCGTGGTCGACAAGGTCGACAAGCTGGTCACAGAGTTGCTGCACTTGGCCAAGTACCGACATGCGGATGTCATGCGACCATGAAAACCCAGCGGAGCATCACCTATGCCGTGCAGCGCAGCCGGCGCAAGACGGTGAGCATATACGTCGAGCGCGACGGCACGGTGACGGTGCTGGTGCCCGAGCAGTTGACCGATCAAGAAGTCGAGCGCCTCGTCGAGGCCAAACGGGGGTGGATCCACCGCAGTCTGGCCGAGTGGCGGGCGCTGAACACTACCCGAGTGGTGCGGGAGTTCGTGAACGGCGAGGGGTTTCTGTACTTGGGGCGCTCGTACCGGCTTCAGCTGACAGAGGCCCAGGAACAGCCGCTGCTGCTGAAGGACGGCCACTTCTGCCTCCGGGCTGAGCAACAGGCCGAGCCTCAGGCGCGCAAGGCGTTCCGGGAGTTCTACCGCGAGAAGGGGCTGAAGTGGATCGGTGAACGGATCGCCTTCTACGAACGCAGGATTGGCGTTCGGGCCGGTGGTCTGCGCGTCCTCGACCTCAAGAGCCGGTGGGCGTCATGTGCGAAGGCGGGCGTACTCAACTTCCACTGGAAGTGCATGATGGCGCCGCTAAGGATACTCGACTACATCGTAGTTCACGAGTTGGTTCACCTACTGCACCCCACACATAGTCGCGCGTTCTGGAGTGAGATCGACAAGGTCATCCCGGACTACCGGGAGCGCATGGAGTGGTTACGGGTGAATGGGGCGGGTCTGGATCTGTAGGCTTCGCAGGAAGGTACGGCGGCAGCGATCCTCGGGCATTGGGAGTAGAGCGATGGCGATCACACTGAAGCGCCAACTGAACGACGACGAGAAACAGCAGGTACTGGCAGTCCACGGGAGGCGGTGCTTCGCGACTGGCCATGAGATCCCCGACGGCAGCCCTCTTCATTTCGACCACATCAGGGCGTTCGCCGAGGGCGGGGCAACTGAGATCAACAACATTGCCCCGATGTGCGAGACACATAACAAGGCGAAGGGGACGTTACCCTTAGAGGACTTCCGCGTGAAACTCCGCCTCGACGAGTTCTTCGCCGGCGGCGACCGAGTGACCCTGAAGCACCTTCTGGAGTACCTGAAGCAGAAGGGTGACCTGACCTGCTATGGTACGCCTGTCAGCGTCAATGCCTCAAACCACAAGGTCGAGATACAGGCCCCGGACGCCACACTCACATACGACCTCTACACTTGCCCGGCGACCGGCTGGGAGTACTTCTATGCGACACTTCCCATAGCGCTCCTGGACAGCGACGACGAAGAGGACGGCAAAGCTGGTCTTCAGCCTCGCTATCTGATCCCCGACAAAGTCTTCGAGCTGTACCGGCACTTTCAGACGCATCCGGTGCTTCAGCCGTCCATCGGGCGCGTACACGAGAACCGCCTCCTCCTGTTCGACGGTCAGCACAAGATCGCGGCCTTGCTTTGGACGAACCGCCGCGACTTCGAGTGCAAGGTGTATCTGGCGCCCGACATCCGGCGCCTAAATGAGACGAACATTGCTGCACACGACAAGTACTCGCAGATGCGCTTCTTCTCGTCGATCATGCTGATGAAACTGGGCAGCGAGTTTGGTAGCGAGTTCGACGACTACAAGAAGCTGGAGGATGGCAAGACGAAGAGTGAGGTCGGCTTCATGCACTTTCTGGAGGCCGACAAGTCACGGGCGATGACCCGGGCTGAACGCAACAGACGCTTCCGCAGCTACCTGATGAACGCAGTTCTCGAGGATGAGGATAGCAAGACCAGAGCGTATATCTCCTCGGGACAGCGTAGCACTGATGAAAAACCTCTGACCATCGACCTGCTAACCAAGTCAGTCTTCCAGTGGTTTCTGCATACCGATCCCGTCAGCGACGACATGACTACGGCTGCCTACAAGCGTGATCAGGAACGCGTCAACAACGTCGCGCTCCTAAACATGCTGTACGAGCAAGCTCTGTGCAGTTGGGATCCGAGGGCCGGGGCAGCCGATGGCAACCAGCTGAAGCTGCGGCGTCTGTTCGGCTCCAAGTCTATGATGGCCTGGTCTGAGTTGTTGCGGGATGCGGTCTGTGCCAGCCTTCACCTTCTTGACGAGGAAGACCGTCGCCGTCCCTTCTACAGAGACATCTCCGACGAGGACATGGGCCACATCAGGCAGCTCGTTCAGCGGCTGGTATCGTGGAACCGCTGGTCTGCGCCGCAGGGCGACGAGATCGATCGCGTACTGCCGGACAGCAAGAGCAAGGTCAAGGAGTGGTTCAAGGGCAAAGGTCTCACTACTGGCTATCTGCTGGGGGCGGAGTAGCGAACCCTCTTGCGGGCGCTGCGTTCGCCCCATTCGCGGTTCTGTGGGCGCTCGATACGGCGCCGAGGTGCCTGTGACATCATGTTCCGCGAGGTGATTGGATGTGTCCTGACGGCCCTGAAGATCAGCCAGACCAACCATTCGGCGGACTACGCGACGAGCAGAGGGAGGGAATGGCTCGTCAGGCAACGGTCAGCAACCTGCTCTTTCTCATCGAGAACGCGCTGCGAGGGGTGGTCGTTCGCGAGATGGAAGCCGTGCATGGTGCACGATGGTGGGAGAAGCGGATGGCGCCCGAAGTCAAGAGCAAGGTGATAGGTCGACAGATGGGCGAGCGACTGGGAAGCGGACTGTCATGGTCTTTGAGCCACGCAGTGGCCTACCTTGACCTCCCGGACCTCAAGCAACTCATAGTGAAGAAAGACAACTGGCGCGACTGCTTCAGCAAGTTGTTCGGCCAGGCGGACTACGTTGAGGGTGAAATGGCTCTCCTCGAGCCTATCAGGAACCGCGTCGCGCACAGCCGCTTTGTCACGGATGAGGATGCCTTGCGCACAAAGGCCACTTGGCAGTACGTCCTTTCTGCCGTGACCGCCGAGGAGGTGCCCAGGCTCTTCTCTCTGGCCATCGCTCCGGTGTCCCCCCTGTCGGAACTGCGGTGGCTAAGAGAGCGGCTGCGCCAGATCGGCGAAGGGGCCGTGGCCTGCAGAGCGACAGTCTGGCCAGACGACGCCGATCGCATCATCTCGAGTTGGTGGTTCTCTGGCGACTTGCTGCAAGCCGACCTGTCCAGCATTGAGCAGTGCTGTAGCGTCCTTAGGGAGTACTGCCTTGCACCCCGCTATGCGGGCATGGGACCTGACTGGATGCGCAAGGCGGAGGAGCTGGCCCTCCGCCCCCTGCTGGCAGACTCGGACACACAGCTTGGGGCTGTGATAGGAGAAGACAATGCCTCTTCCTGATGCTGTGAACCCGTATGACTTCGCACACGCTGTGACTGATCCCCAGGTGTTCGCTGGAAGGCGCGAGCAACTGGAGGAGGCCGAGTACTATCTTCGACTGGCCGCATCGCAACGCCCAACGTCGCTTGCCGTGATAGGCGAGCGATCAAGTGGCAAGAGTTCCTTCATGAACATGATCAGACTGCAGGCAGAGAGGTATGGTCTGGTCAGCTTTCGGATGGACTTGGACTCCAGCGTTGTCCAGACAAGGACGCAATTCTTGCGCCAGTTCTTTGAGGCTGCCTTACTGTCCGTTTGTCGCGCGGGTCTGTACGAAGGGCGCACGGGCCAGGTGTACCAGACCGTGCGACAGCTGCTGGACGGATGGGAGGTCCCCAGCGATCTCACCTGGGTTCGGTTTGCTTTGCCGTTGCAGATAGCGCGCGCATCGGCGGCGGGGCACCTCGAGTCGCTGACGATCCCCGTGACGACGCTTGCCGACGACTTCCGGCAGTTGACCGAAGATCTGGTGACCGACGGGGTCGCCACAGCAATGGTGGGCCTGATCGATGAGGCGAACCTCCTGTCCCTCGACCAGTCGCTGCTCGAGACGCTGCGCAACCTGGTCGAGACAACCCCGAGCCTCATGTTGGTCTTGGCAGGAACAGGCGAGTTCCTGCCGGTCATGCGTGATGTCTTCTCCCCGATCACGCGGCAGTTCAAGGTCATCCCGTTGGGACCTTTTACGTCGCGGCAGGAGGCGAGGGAGTGCGTCTTCCGTCCGCTCCGCAAGATCGGGGTCGAGAAACCGGAGGAGTGCATCAACCTGCGCACCGTCCATGAGCTGACGAACGTGGCCGGCAATCGCCCATACGAGTTGCAGCTCATATGCCACATGATGTACAAGCGGGCTGTCAGGGCAGGCGGGGAAATGGTCCTCAGCACAGCAGTTCTGGACGATGTCTTCCTCGAACTCGACGCTGTTCGAGGCACCGACAGATCACGGATCAGACAGAAGCTGGACGCCTTAGACCATCTCCATCTGACCGCTCTGTGCCAATGCCTGACCCCCGCCGACCTCTCCCTCGATAGAGTAGGCGCGCTACGCATAGCCTTGGCTCCGTCTGAACCTTCAATGCCGAGAGTAGACGCATCAGTTGCTGGTATCCAACTCGCCTACGCCAGTCTGAAAGACCGAGGGCTATTGGAGGAGTCGGACGACGGAGTCCGTCGGCTACCCGGTGATGAGATAAACGACATCTACCTCAAGTACTACGCAGAAGCTCGAGGGATTTCGGCTTTCCGCGAGCCACCGAGGGCACAACAATGGGTGCCCCTTCAGGTCCTCGGTCTGGCAGGCGCGCACGACATCGAACCCTACGGAAATCGGGGTCTGTTTGGCGTGTGGCCTTTGGGAGACCTTCTGCGTTTCCACCAACGCGTCACGGAGGTGGCAGAGAAGATCCTATCTGGCGGCTATCAGTTCGAGGAGACCGACCAGGAGGTGATCTTCCATCTGGAGGAGACCTCGCGCATGTTCCCCCAGGACAGATCCCGCCCCGTGTGTCTGCTTCGCATCGAGCACACCCGAGACCTTCCCGCCGTCGCCGTGCTTCTGGTACACGATGACGCCGCTGTCGAGGTCGCGACGCAGCACCTGAGCGGTCTTGCCTGCGCTCTCGAGCAACGTCTGGCTATGGCGGACGCGAGACTTCTCGAGGTCACCATGTTGTCCGAGCCGGTGATCGGTGGGTTGGACGTACTGGGCGCGCTCGGCGGTGAAGACGCCTGCGAAGTGGCGGCGACAATCGGGGCGAACAGAGCAATCTGTCTGCATGAAGAGGGCGACACCGCGGGGTGTGTGGAGAGCCTCGAGACGCTTGTGCAACTGCATCCGTCAAACGGTACGCTGCGGAACAACCTGGCGTACTGCTATCTGTTGCAGGGCGAGTGGAGGAAGGCGCTTGACGAGGCTGAGCGAGCGGCAGCGAACAGCGACATGCCGCTGCTGCGCTACAATCTGGCGATAGCGAACCTAATGACGGGACAGAAGGAGACCGGTGTCTCGATGCTCGTGGACATTGCGGCCAGTGATCCGCCGGACGCAGACGAGCCGCTTGAGGAGGCCCATTGTCTCCTGGTGCCCGTGCCAGGCGAGGACAGCATCGCGCTCGCTGAACTCCATGCGGGCGTACACGAGGGCTTGGCCGTAGCCCGCGTCGCGGCATTGGCTCTACTGGTGCTGGACGCCGGCGACGCAAGTCATCTGCGCGCGCTCGATAGCTTGGGATACGCCGGGCGCGATCTGATCACGGCGTTCCGTGAGAGGCAGTTGGGGACGTCTGGTACTGCAGCTGACCGATGACCCCAGTTGACCGCGAGACAACGTGGCGATCGGCCTGGGGCACTACCACGTCACGACCTTAGGCGGCGCGAGGCTGAGCGTCAACCATTCGAATGGCTGCGGGGTCGGGGAGCCAACACATTCACTATTCGCCTCCAGTTTCGTCAGAGACTGGAGGCGGATTGCGTTCTGGGGCCTTGCGTGAGCAAGCAGGATGAGTAGCACCAGAAGCAGGTGCCAGAACATGCGGGGAGGATGATCAGGAAGGAAGGCGAAGTCAACATCGGTGCAAACGCCCCAACTGCCGTCGACAGCCCCAAAGAGACACACACGCTAGTTTCGGAACACCACTGGGCCACATTCGCGCTGTGGCCAGGACGGAGGGGGGAGGCTACGTGGAAAGCCAGGTAGACTACATGGCCCGCTACCTCTTTGAGCCGTTCTCAGAGGACTACTACAGGCTGATGAATCAGACCGGGGTGAAGCACGCCTTCCCCCGGGCCGAGGGCAACGACAACTTCAACTCGGTGTGGGATGGTGACGTCGCCCCGGATGGCACGTTCTACTTCCCCCTTTCCTCTGAGGCGGGGAAGTCCGATCACACCAAGCTTGTGCGGTATGATCTCGAGACGAACGCGATCGTGGACTGCTTCTACGCGGGCGACGTGATCCTCCCGCACCCGCGCCACCTGCCCGACAGCAAGCTGCACACGTCCATCAACTTCCTGCCCGACGGCCGGCTGATCGCCACTACGCATAGCACCGACCGCGCCAAGCACCACAGCGAGTGGATGCCCTTCGGCCATCACAACCACGTGTGGGAGGGCTTCCCGGGCTCGCACATTCTCGTGTATGACCCCAGGACCGGCCGGGCTGAGAACTGGGGGATTCCCGTCCCTCGCGAGAGCATCTACGGCGCGAAGTACGACCCTGTCCACGACGCCCTGTACATGATTGGCTTCATGCGCGGTCACGTCTACCGCTACTCGTTACACAGCAGGCAGGTCAAGGACCTGGGCAAAGCGGCGGAGCTATTCTGCTACCGTTTGGTGCTGGGCGCCGACGGCCACATCTATGGTGTCACGAAGACCGGATGTGCGTTCCGGATCAACACGGAGACGGAGGAACTGGAGGACCTGGGCTACCGCTTCCCCGAGGAGCCGGGCAACTGGGGCCACAACACCTGGTACCGCTACATGGCCTGTGGCTTCAACCACCACTCCGGCGAGTTCATGTACATCGTCCTCCCCTTCTCCGGCACGCTCTACAAGCTGCAGTTCGCCACGCTGAAGATCTCGCCGGTCGGCCCGATGCTGGACGCGGATGGCTTCATCCCGCCCCCCAGTGAGCGCAGTTCCTTCTTGCTTGAGACCATGGCGATGGACAAGGAGGGCGTGCTGTGGTACCCGCTCACCCAGCAGGTACTGGAACTCGCGCCGGAAGCCACCATGCGGTACCACCTCCCGTACTACCTGATGCGCTGGGACGTGGACCATGGCCAGGCCCCGGAGTGTCTCGGGGTCATCGGCTCGACCACCAGAGTGTTGAGCCATCCGACCGAGATGGCGATCGACGAGGAGCGGGACAAGATGTACTGCGTGTCCCTGGGACGCGGCTTCGGGGCGGATGGCCCGAACGTGCTGGCCGTGGACCTGGCCGCATTCCGTGAGCACATGTACACGCCGGGCCCCATCACCGAGGACCCGGTTCTGCAGCCGGTAGCCTTCACCGAAGAGCAGATAGCCGCGCGCCGCAAGCAGACCTCCTACGTCGGCGAGGAAGTCACTGCGAACAACCCTTTCGCGGCGTTCCCTATCCGCGACTGCTTCCCCCTCCGCATCTGGCGCGAGGTGCCGCCAGCCAATGTCGAGGACACCAAGGCCATCGGCATGTGCTACGACGATGGCGATCTCCTCCACGTACTGACGGGCAGGACCCTCTGCGCTGAGACCGCCCGGTACGTCTTCCAGATCAAGGGGCGCGAGATCCTCAAACGCCTGGATTTCGGGGAGGTCGAGACGTCCTACCGCGCTTGGCTACTTGACCATATCTTGCCGGGCAAGCTGGAGTTCGATCGGGAGGTGAAGCTCCCTGAGGCGACCGGACGCCGCTATCGCGCCGTGGCTTCGGCCGCAGCAGAATGGAACGGGCACCGGCAGATCGTGGGGACCATGGACGCGCTGGTGGCCATCGTCCAGGGCGACCGCGTCTACTCGCTGGGGCACGCCGCCGCCTATGGCCCGGTGCAGTGCATGTGCACCAACGCCGACAAGACGAAGCTCTGGGGCGTTGCGGGAGACCCGGAAGACATGGGGTATGTGTTCTACTACGACGACGAGGTCGGCCTGCGGCAGCTCGGCATCGTCTACTACAACGCCCCCGGGTTCTACGGTCCCACCGCATCCAACGAACTCTCCAGCATCGTGCTGAACCATGCCGAGGACACTCTGGCAATCGGCTCGATCGATCGCCTCTCCACGATTCACGTCGTGAGTCTTGCTCCTCCGGCATGATCCATCCGAGCTATCGCCGGGGCTGTACCTCGCCAGACTTGCTCCTTCCCGCCCGGACTGAGTGGGCACCCGAGGAGGCACCGAGTTGGCCGCGCTCCGTCTCCTGGACTGACACCTGTCCTTGCCGAAGACCCCCGTAGGGTCTCACAACTCACCTGCCGGGCAGAGAGGCTCTAGCTGAACGGCTGCGGTCAGATCATGCCCGCCAGTTCCCGGCGCTCTTCGCTGGCCAGTCAGTCGCGAGTACTGTGCACGCTGGGGAGCCAGCATTCTTGACCAGCATCTGCCCCTCCCGCCCTGCGGCCAGAACCGGCTGCAGGGCGCTTGTTTTCCGCTCAACCCCTGTCTGAGTCCCCTTTTCTGCTCCTCCAGGCTGCCAATCACCGAACGAACTGGGCGCCCGGCCGGGGATGAGGGGTTCGTGGCCGAACTGGAGCGGCTGACGGGGCGCGTGCTGCCGGCAGGCTCACGCCTGCCGCTACCGCTGAGGCGTGCCTTCGGCCCTCCCCGTCGCGGCGACACCGCGGGGTATGCTCCCACGGGCTGGCGCCACCTGGCTCGCGGCTGCCGCGCGAGGCAATCCTCTGTCCATGCGCCTGGGAGTGCTCTGCTTCCCGATGGTCCGGCTCGATGCCATCGGCAGCCCGGAGTCCACCACTGGGTGGATTGGTTGGAAGTGACCGCCTTGACAGGAAGTGAGCGTCGCGGCGGCGAATGCAGGACTCGATTGGTATCGTTTCGATGGTGAACCTCTTCGTGTCCTGGCGTCTGCGACAGACGGCGGTCCTCGTCCGCACCTCTGGGGTTCGGTCAGGGGCCTGGCAGCGGGCCCCACTCAACCGTTGCCCGGCTGGTTCAGGTGTCGCCAGGGTCACGTGGGGTGCCATCGTCGGCGACGCCCGGCCGCCAGAGGCGGCAACCCAGCCAGGGAGTGAGGCCAATGACCAGTCTGACTGCATGCCCACGGCCCCATCGGTCGGTAGTGCTCCTTGCTCTTGCTTGTGCCTTTCCGTGGGCGTTTGTGGTCCTACCTCAGCCACTCCAGGCAGACGCCGCGGACCAGGGGATCATCGCCTATGTGCGGCTCTCGACGCATGACATCCACCTCGTCTCGCCTGATGGGACGGGCGACCGGGTGCTCTGGACCGCTCCCCGCAAGTTCTTCGTGGATCCGCCAATCGATCTCGCCTGGCGGCTCGACGGCCGCGAGTTGGCCTTTGCCAGCGGCCACGAGGCGTGGGCCTCGTGGTACGATAGCGATGTCTATGCGGTTGGCTCCGACGGCACCGGCTACCGACGCATCACCAACGCGCCGGCCGTCGCCGAGCTCGCCAGACTGCCCAAGGGCTCGGTGACCGTGAGCGTCTCCAACTTGACTGTTGACCGGGTACAGGTGTACGTGGCGGGCGCACCGGAGCTCAAGTCCGTCCCCGCCAACGGGACGATGACCTTCGACGACGTCGCCGATTTCGGGCCGGGCGTCTGGCAGCCGGCAGTCGGCATCTACGGCCTTTATCGGATCATGCCGTCCCCGCCCCTGGCAGACATCGAGCCGGGCAAGACGGTTCCGGGAGGGAACCTGATCATCTCCCGGTACTCCGGCATCCGCTTCTTCGGCGCCGGCAAGGTCTCCTGGAAGGCTGACGGGTCGGCGCTCGCCTACGCCATGCGGACCTGCTCAGGAATCAGCCAGATACCCGCGCTCCCCAAGTACGGCTCCATTGGTCTGCCGCTCCCGGTGGTCGCGAAGGCCTCCCCTGGCCTGGTGGCCTGGGGCCCAACTCCTGACACGAGTGACCGGTATCTTTATCGGTCGGGCTACAACATCCTCGATGAAGAGCGTGGGGGGATCTACCTCAACACCGTTGGTGACGCCTCCGGGGGCAGCAAACTCGTGTCCACCCACCGGGCCGAGTTGGTGCGCGACATCGAGTGGTTGCCTGATGCGTCCGGCTTCCTCTTCACCCAGATGTACGTCCCCCTGAATATCCGCACGGACCTCTTCGAGTACAGCTTCGCGACGAAGCAGGTCAAGCAGCTGACCGACCTCAAGGACGACAGCGCCCGTGGACTCAGCATCTCGCCCGACGGCCGGCAGGTCGCCTTCGAGCGAGAAGGGACCGATGCAACGAGCAGCTTGTGGATCATGGACCGCGACGGCTCGGGTCTGCGCAAACTCGCCGACGATGCCGGTCGTCCTGCCTGGGGCCGGCTGCCGGCGGCTCGCACGCCCGGCGGTTAGCTGGCAACGGTGGCGCGGTGAAGCGGGAGCCGAACAGCCTGCCCCCCATGGCTTGCCCGATCACGGCCCAGACGGCTGCCGCCGGCATCCTGACAGTAGGCACTTTCCGTATACTGTGTCTACGGACCACGTCCCGGCAATGTGATGCCCCCCCGGGCTGCCAGGTCAGTCTGGCGCTGTTGTCCGCGTGGCGACCAGCGATGTGCGGGCAGGTCAGCAGCAGGTTGGGGAGCTGGTACTACTTGTACAGGTACAGACCCCCTCAGCACGGACGTCGAACAGGACGTGGAAGAACTCCTCAGCCGGGGTCCAGTCCAGCGGGCAGACTCACATCTCGACGGTGCCCGGCTGGCCTTGGAGCAGACCGGCGGGATAGTCTACATAGCCGGTGCAAGGGCCGGACTTGAGCGCCTGCCAGACTTTGCCGCGGGCCAGCGGCGGTGGTGCCGCTCAAGTCCTTGCCGAAACTGATCGTGATAACCGGGGCCGTCTGGGGCAGGCCCAGTGTGGGCGCCACCGGGCAGCCCAAGGGCATCCGTGCACGCATGGTCCCCATGGTGGCGACAGAAACGCCGGTAGCTGCCTTGCGCTTCGGCGGGACGCCACCCGCAAGGCGGTGGTTGGGGGGCACGACACCGCGACAGGCTATTGAGCCGGTGGCCAGGGGCGAGCGAGGGCCTGGAAGACCCCACGCCACGCCGCGTCGTGCTCGGGCTCGCCCAGCACCGGCTGCATGCCTAGCCCCAGGTACATCCGGATCGCCGGCAGCAGTGGCGGAAGCGTGCCGAGGTGCACCGCCTCGAAGCCCCGATCCCTGAAGTAGTGCATCGTCGCCAGGACGATGGCCTTGCCGAGCCCCCTGCCGCGGTGCTCCGCCAGCGTCGCTACCCAGCGGATGCGGCCCTCCCGGGTCTCGTCCGGCTCATCCCGCCAGGTGAAGGCAGTGGCGACCGCTTCCTCGCCGCACATGATGAAGAAGACTCCCTCGGAGTCGTACTGAGGCTTCGCCATGAAGCTCTCTCGAATGTACTCCTCGGTCCAGTGCTGGTCCTCAAAGCAGGCGTTGATGACGCCGGCCCAGGTCGGGCACGGGTTGTCGAACTCGCTCGCGGTGGCCAGACGGTAGCCCGCGGGGATCCGGACTGGCGGCAGGTCGTCCAGGTGCGGCCGGCGCAGGTTGATGAGCAGACCCACAGGAATCCCTCCCGGCAAGTGGTGGTGCGGCACTGTCTGCTGGCCTATGGCTGTAGCGGCTGCGTGGTGTCCAGCAGCGGCCAGTCGGCGGGCGGCATGCCGAAGTCGGGGATCGTGAGACGTTCGCCGTCGCGTCTGGCCGACTCGTGGGCGACGATCCCCGGCGCATTGTACCGGGCTGCCAGCCAGACGTGGTTCGGTGGCAGCTTGTGTGCCGCCACGGCGCGCACAAAGTCGTTCACCAGGAACACGTGCGTCCCGTCATGTCCGTTGGGTACGCCGGCGAACTCGACAGGCAGTTGCCAGAAGGGCTGGGCCGGCGATAGCCCCAGGAACTTCTTGCCCAAGTACTCGCGCGGCAAGTCCCCCAGATTCTCCTCGGTAACCTCGACCCCGCCAAAGCTCCGGATCGCGCTGACGTCCTCACTCTTCAGAGCGACGAGCTTGCCGGCGTCCGCGTACGGGATCTCGGTCGACTGTCCGTAGTCCCGCGGGAAGTCGAGCCATGTGAAGACCCCTTGCCCAGGCTGCTCCTCATAGGCCGCGTGAGTCCCGATGATGGTCATGCGGCCGTCGCCCGCGCCGACGCGACGGAACTCGTTGACCCGCGCCATACCGCCGTCGGAGGTGCGAAACAGGGCCGACTCGTTGCTGAACACGTTCTGCCACGGGCTCTCCTGCGCGCGGAAGACGCCGTCGGGATGCCGGTCCACGTACCCAAAGCAGGCCACCTCCGTCATGCGCCGGAACGTCACGCCCAGGACGAAGGCGGTGGAATGGGTCGGGTAGAGCATCGGGGGGAAGCTGGCATCGCGCTTCCAGGTCTCGCCGCCGCTGTACATGTAGGCCCCGTAGAGGTGGGCCATGTCGTGGTGGTACTGGCCCTCGCCATAAACAAACTCGCCGAACTCCCCTCGCGCGAACTTGTCGCGGCAGAAGGTGGTCTGGGCGCGGTAGTAGCTTGTCTCCCCCAGCATGTAGACCAGGCCGGTGGACTTGACGGTGTCCACGAGTTGGGCCAGCTCCTCAAGGGTGGTGGCCGCGGGTACGGCGCTGTAGACATGCTTGCCCGCTCGCAGTGCCTGCACGGCCTGTGCGGCGTGGTCCCAGCGCGCGGTGAAGAGGGCCACGCAGTCGCAGTCGCTGCGGCAGAGGGCCTCCAGGGAGTCGAAGGTCCTGGTCACCCCAAGCCGCGCCGCCTCGCGCGCCAGGCGGTCGGGGAGGACGTCTGCCAGGTACACCTCGCACACACTCGGGTGGCGCTGGAAAAGCGGTACGAAGACGCGGCCGAACTGCCCCGCGCCGCACAGGCCCACTCTCAGCTTCATCCTGCGGCCTCCTGATCCTGTCATGTCTCCCGCCCTACGGGCATCCCTGATGCGGTCGGCGAGAATGGCCGTTCTGGCGTCGGTCTACTGCAGAAGGCGCCGCAGGCTATCGGGGCCCTTGCGGTCGGGGTAGCGGCGCTCGTAATCCAGCGACAGATGCCCGTGATAGCCAGCGGCCTGCAGGCAGGAGACCGAGTTGGCGCCGCTCTTGGACCAAAGCTTGCGCGTTGTCGGCCCCGACGGCACCGTGTCCAACAGTGGCAGTGCCGTCCTCCCGGGATGGCTGTTAGGCGCGGCCGAGGTCGCCGACTGGCGCTGGAGGGCGCCTCCGGCTGTGCAGAGGTGCCGGCACAGGCGGCGCACATGTCGGCAGCGGGGGCTCACCATCGCCGGAGGCTCTGCAGCAGCGGCCAGTAACCTTGCTCCACCGGGCCTCGCCGCCACCTGGGACGTGAGGGTGGCTGCGGTCAAAGCAGGAGCGGCGGCCCAACGCGGCGAGGCGTGCCCCATTCCCCCCACTCGCTCTACTCTCGCGGCTCATCGGGGCGCGCGGGGCCAGGGGGCGAGTTCACGGCAGTCGGCGCCGGCAGCGCAGATACCAGGATCGCCGTGTCTGGCGCCTTGCCGGAGTAGAAAGCGAGGACGTGTGCACTCCCGATCGCGGTGGCGTTCACGTTGCCTGAATCGACCCCGATCCGACTGCCTGTGGCGACTGCCTCGGGAGGGGGCCAGTTGAGCGGATTGCCGAACACGCTGGCTGGATCGACGACCCGACGCCAAAGGACACCGTGGCCACGCTGGTAGTAATAGTTGCTCAGCAGACCGGTTTCGGCGTCGAGGACCAGGCTCGGCGTGGAAGCACAGACATCGCCGATGTTTGTTTTCGAGCGCGTCCACGTTGCACCATAGTCGGTCGATACCATCTGGAATTGGGTCTGCGTTGTGGACGCGCCTCCGCCCTCTATCCGCGCGATTGCGAGAATCCTGCCGTTGCCGAGATAGACAGCGGACGGCTCGGTCGGCCACTCGGACTTGGGCAGCTTGGACTCGATGGTAGTCTGTGTCCAGGTTGCGCCATCATCGCTGCTGGTCAGCGCGCCCCACGAGTGACTCGGGCTGTCATCGTATGCCCCTGCGAACCAGAGGGCCATGAGCCCGATCGTGGGGACCGAGAAAACGTCGGTGATCTGCATCGGCGTCACGGCGAGCTTCGGCGTCGCCACGAGCGTGAACGTCACACCATCCCTGGTGCGATAGAGGTCGTGGTTCCAGTCCTTCCCGATGCGCCGCACCCAGAGGAGCATCGCCCCCGTGGAATCCACCCCCTTCCCGACGGTGACCTCGCCGTAGCCCGGCGTGTTGGCGACAACAGCTTCCGTCGTCCAAGTCTTCCCGTTGTCCGTGGAGGTGCGCGCGTACACAGCGCGGGCGTCCTCATCGATGGTGTGCGCCGTGCCTCGGCTGTACACGCAGACCAGCTTGTCTCCGAGGGCCTGAATCATCGGCCACGAGTTGTAGCCGCTCACGTCCTGCACGACATGTGGCTTCGGGGGAGCCTCCAGGGGGGTTACCTTGACCATGGCCAGGCCAGTGGGCTTGGTGAACGTGTCGGCGGGATCGGTCGGCTCCCGCTGAATGCGCACCCACAGGGGAGCATTCGGCTCCACCTCGTAGTAGGGCTCCAAGAGAATGGTTCGAGTGTAGAACGGTCCAGCGGGAAGCGCGGTTCGCACGGGGGCGCCCAGAGCATACCGCGCCGTGAAGGGAGCACCTTCCACCATCTGCGTTAAGTGGCACCTGTAGACATCCTCATAGTCGGGGCTCGTCGAGGCATCCGTCGTGGTCACGACGATCTCCACCTTCACGCCGCCGCACCCGCTGGGAAGCCCGCCCACGAGTCCGGCGACAGACTGCCCAGGCGTGCCGCCCGATAGCGACCACACCGGGATGTGTGTGGAGCCGCTCGACATGAGCACCAGCGAAGGCTGGCCCGTCGCAACCGACATGCTGTCTGCGCTCAGACAGATCGGCGCCCCCGCCCACCTGCCAGAAGCTCGCCTCTGAACCATTCGCTCACCATCCTCGACAACCGCCTGTTTCTCTTGGGCGGGCGAACCGACGGCCTCGCCCGCTCCGAAGCCGGCGACAGGTGCGGCAAGCAGCGCAGTGTATAGACAGATCATCTCACCGAGGGTGAAGCCGTGCCGCCCGCAAGCACTAACTGCATCTAGCATTGATTCTTCCTGTCGCGCGCCATTGGTGAACGTGGCCTTCACGTGCGGCGGTGCGCGGCAACGCCGTCAAGTGCCAGGCGATGTCCGGGTAACGGTCCTTGTCGTGGGACCGAAGGTAGATGTGGGCGTCGATGATGCGCAGCGCTGCTTCCTTGCTCGGACAGAGTTTCGCCGCTCGCAGCGGCAAGCCTCCCCTCCAGTGCCCTGACCGAGGATCTCGCGTGGTAGCAGGCGGCGGTCACCTGGGCGTGATCCGTCTCCTGCCAACCGGGATGCGGGTACAGCGCCTAGCAGTCGTTCTGAATGTAGTCGGTGATGCCGGGCCAACTGGCGGGCACCTTGTGGTGACCCCCGTTCGTGGTTGGCGCCTGCTCTGCTGTCTCTTTGACTGGTTGCCAACGCCCGTGGGGTCCCGGAACTCATCTGCAAGGCGAGGAGGCCGGACTGGAGCGGCCGCTGTCAGATTGCCGGAGCAAGGCCCATATTCCTCGGAACCGCCCGAACCCCATCGTCAGAAACGAATGACCAGTGGTGGGGCAATCTCGAAGACCCGGAGGTTATGTAACCAGATGGCTTCCGGGTCGGGGAGCCAGTTCACCTTTCATACGAACCAGACGCCATCAACTGGACCCCCGCCGCACCTCCCCACATACCAGCACCGCTCGCGGCATCTCACCGTGTCTGCCTCTTCGCGAGCGACCGGATCAGGCTCAGGCTCAGCTCCCCCGGCTGCCCCCATCCTCGCTGGCCCGACGCAATCCTGGGGCGGAACTCCTCATAAAGGCCGTAGGACACCTCGGCCAGGTCTTCAGGCTCGAAGGCACTCGCCAGTTCACCCATGGCCTCGCGCACGGCCGGCAGGGCCGCCCCGAACTTCCCGGCCAGGTACTTCTCCACGCTCGCGGGACTGATCGCCTTGTCCTTGACGACGGCCCGGATCCCACTGGGGGTGTGCTTGATGGGCACAGGGCGGCAACACACCTCCACCCAGCCGTCCTCGCCCAGGCCCGTCTTCCTCGGCGGCCCGCCCCGCTCGGGTGCCTTCGGATCGCCGAAGATCCCCAGCATCCGCCCCTTCGTCTGGGCATTCAGCCCCGAGACCGCTTTGCCGAGCGTTAGGGCCGCGTCCCAGTCGTAGCCCATGCGCTTGGCGACGACAGCCGCCCACAGGGTCAGCACCGGGGCTCGGTTCACCGTCACCGTCTCCTCGGCCATGGTTCGTCCCTCCTCCTGCTCCCCTCACGGGCGGCCATGCGACTCATCCCTCGTCGTACAGCGCACCCAACTCACGCAGTCGCCGCGCCGCCGGCTCCTCCCAGTCCGCCCCCAGCCACTCCAGGAGGCGCAGCGTCAACTGGATCCAGTATTGCTGCCAATACGTGCGGGGTCGGCTGGCGCCGACCTGCGTGATCCGTGGCCCACCTGCCACGGGCAGTACTGCCATCTCCCTTCCTGCCCACCGGCTGGCCAGAGACATCACCTCGCCGTACCGCCCCTCGGTAAAGGTGGCGATGTGGTCGTACTGCCCGCCATGCGCCTGCAGATACCCGGCCATCCTCTGCGCCAGCACCGGCTTGGTCCGTTCGTATACTCCCGGGGAGAAGTGTTTGACGCCGCCACCGCCCACGTTGGCCGGGTAGATGTCCTCCAACTCGTATGGAACAGGCCCCACTTTGCTGGCCAGAACGACAACGTGCACGGGGCAGACGAGGAAGTCAGCGCGGGGATCCCTGCCGGTCGCAGCCCAGATGGCGCGCTTCATGAACGCATGGGATGGCGACGTGGAGAATGGCCGCCGGACGGAGCACTGCAGGAACACCAACAGCCGCTTGTCTGCCGGCGGGCAGTATCGTTCGAGGACGTACTGGGAGAACGCCTCGGAGGCCGGGCTGGTGACGTCCAGGTCGCGGTCCCCCAGCGGGGGCCAGACCTCGGCAGCCGCGCGCAGTTCGGCGACTGCCCGGGACGTGCGCCGCTCCAGCTCTCGCGTCCAGGCGGCTGCCCAGCGGTACTGCCACCCCGGCATCCCGGCCACGAAGTGCCCACGCAGCACAAGGCCCTCGGCAGCGAGACCGCACACGGCCTCGCCCACGCCTTCAGCGGGCAGCCCACACAACTGCGCCAGGGCCTCCACGCTCAGGGGGGCGTCGGCCGGGAGCAGCGCGGACATCACGCGGTGCCGGATCTCCCGAGGGTTCACCCGGGCCCCTCCCTCTCCCCGTCGGCTCCCCGCCGGGCCAGGTACGCCTCAATCTCCGCCTCGGTGAACTCACGCCGGCGCCTGAGCTCGGCGATGAAGTCCTCGGTCAGGTCGTCCACGCTGCGGACGCGCCCCCAGCCCTGCCGGAATGGCCATCGCCTGCGGTAGCCGGTGAGCCCCGGCGGCCGCACCTGCAGGCCCACGAATGATGCCCCCGCTCCGGCAGAGGCGGCGGTTACGCCCCGGTACCGCGCCTTTGGGGTTGCGCTGCTCCACTCAAACTCCCAGCCTTCCCCGGCCAGCTCGCGCTGCAGCAGCGCCAGCGCCGCCGCCAGCACCGGCCGGACCTGCTCGTGCGCACGCCCCACCGCGTACTCCGGGCCCACGTCCGCCCTCCTCTCGGCATAGCAGGCGGGGAAGGCCGCTGGCTCGCCCGATGGTGCCAGTCGCGTTGCCGTGCCGTCGGGCGGCCAGCGCATGGCTCCTCTAAAGAACCTGAAGCCGAGACCCTCCAGGAGACCGGACACCGGATGTGTCTCGACCGGGCACCCGTTCCAGCGCGCGATCTCCGTCGGCGCTTCATCGCCTCCCGGCGTCCACTTCAGCCGCTCGAGACACTCGCGCAGCTCCTCCCGACCCAGTGGCGCCATCTGCAGCGCGTCGCTCCGGTGCAGGTACACCAGGGGTTGGCCAGCCCGCACAACCACGCGGCTTCCGCGCCGGCGCGGCCTGTGGACGGCGTTTCCGGCGGCATCCCTGAACTCCAGGCTCGTGGCGTACAGGTTGGCTGGGTCCGTAAACGGTAGCACGAGCAGGGGCTCGTCGGGCAGGTGGGCTCCGGCGCCGTGCTCGCCCCGCCGGGCCCGGCAGTCGCGCAGGAGTTCGACCGCCTCCGGCAGGCCGTACTGCTCGCCGTGGTGGCTCTCGATGAAGTCGCCGCGACTGACCTGTCCCAGCAGCTCGCGGCGCTTGAACTCAGGCAGCAGGCGGTCCCACATCGGAGCCCCCGCTTCGGCGCCCACGATCTCCCGGCTGACAATTCCCCAGCGCCGCAGGAGCTGCTCGGCCCAGTGGCGCACGACCGCTTCGTCTTCAGCTTCCTGCCGGCCCGCGCGCAGCCGTTCCGTCGCCAGCCAGCGGCCTAACCGCGGGTCCAGGCGACGGCTCCTCATGCGCTCGAGGACGCGCTCGTGGGTGTCCTTCCCTCCCACGCCGCCAGACGGGTGCAGGATATCGTGCGGCGTGTGCATCAGGTCATAGCACGCCGACAGTGTCACCCCGAAACCGGCGTGGCGCACGCACTCATACGTATCGCAGGCCAGCTCCCCACACCAGGCCAGATGCCACACAGCTCGCACTGCAGCGCCCTCCTCCACGCCGGTGGCAGCGACGACGTCCTCGAAGAACCCGGCCCCGTGCTCCCGGAAGTGCTCTCGCACTGCCCGGATTTGGCCGGCGATGTCGCAGTCTGCCGAACTCTCCCCGTCCTCCGGTGCCGCCGTCCCCCTCCCCAGCCATGTCATGTCGTCGGTCAGGCACAGAGTCAACATGCCGCGGTGGATGCGTCCCCCTCCCACTCTGCGCCAGCAGACCTCACCGGCGGCCATCAACTGGTCGAGCATTGCGGGGGAGTAGTCCCAGACCCGGGCGGCCAGTGTCTCCTCCTCCAGAGCGCCCTGGATCACCTCGCAGCCCTGCAGTTGCCGGATCACGTCCCGTAGCCCTGCCGTTCCGCGCAGCCGCGTTTCTGGATGGACGTGCTGCCACCGCGACACGAAGTCGACCACTTCCTCCCCCGTGCATGCCGCCAACTCGCGTCTGAGGTAGCCCAGGGTCAGACGGTGGATTTCCTCCAGGTTCGCGCGGTTCACCCACTGAGGCCGGGGCTTGTCCCGTGTGTACGCGCCCTGCGCCACCGTGCCCTCGGCTACCAGCTCGGCCAGTGCTCGCTCCACCGCCGGGGCTGACCACCCGGTCCGGCCCATCAGTTCGTAGGCGGTCACAGGGCCGCGGCAGCGCAGCATGCGCTCGATCACGGCCCGTCGCGCCTGCTCCTGCGGCACCGCCCTGCGCCAACGGGTCGGGATCAGCTCCCGCGCCGGCCGTTGCTCGTCTGCTACCAGCGCGCCGTCTTCCAGGCGCGGGACCAGCACGGGCTTGGCCCGTCGGCTCGTGCCCGGAGCAAAGGCATCGCGGTACTCCCGCCAGAGCTCGGGGGTCACCAGCCGCACCGGTTCCTCTTCGCAGTCCGGCGTGTCGACCGCCACCACCCGGCCTTCGGCCAGCAGCGGCGCCAGGAGCGCAGCGGGATCGCCCTGGGCGACCTCATCCACGGACTCCAGACGCGCGGGCAGGTCACCAAGCTCCCGGATCACCTGTGCCAGTTCGTCGCTGGTCCGGGCCTGGCTACCTTCCGCCCGGCGCTGCCAACGCGCTTCGAGGCGCTCGATCGCGCGGGGGTCCAGTAACTCCGCCATCTCGTCCGCGCTCAGCACGTCCTTCAGCACCTGCCGGTGCAGGCGCAAGAGCTGAGCCCGGCGCTCTCGCCCCATAGCCTGATCTCTCCGCACCGGGTCGCCCACAAGTAGCCCATGCGCAAAGGGCGACGGCGCCTCCACTTCCTGGAACACCAGCTCCGCCTGGCCGCGCTCGACAGCCGTCAGCAACTCCCGCACCGCCCCCAAGTCCAGGGAATCGTGCAGGTACTCCCGTATCACCTCCGCGACGACCGGGTAGCTCGGCTCCGAGCCGCATGCCTCTTGCAGCTCCTGAGCCCGGTAGCCCTGGAGCCAGAAGGGCACCCGCGCGCCCTGCCACGCCCGGAGCACCTGGAGAGAGCATGTAGCCGCCGCCCGGAACGCGCTCCCATACACTGCAGCGTCCCGGGCAGTACCGGCCACCAGACCCTCGACGTCGCCTGCTCCCACGGCCAGCAGGGCCTGGGCCTCCACGACCTCCCGTGCCCCCTCCTCTCGTCGGGTGAGCAGCAGGATGTCGTTGGACGCCGTCGCGGTCCACTCCCCCAGCCCGCTCTGCAGCGCCGCGGCAACCAGGGCGATCCCCCACGTCCGGTTGACGCGCTGCCCGAAGGGGCTGTGGACGATCACGTTGTCACGCCCCAGTTCGTCGCGCCAGGTCTCCACCAGCAGGCGCTCGTGATCCGGCACGACCCCCGCCGTGGCCCGCTGCTCGCGCAGGTAGTCCACGAGCGCAGCGGCGCCATCGTGATTGAGGTGGTACTCACGCTCCAGCCATTGCCGGACTCCGGGGTCATCGAGTCTCGCAGCCAGCTCCCGACGCAGCTCGCCAACGCGCTGGCCGGCCGCCACTGTCCGCGACTCGACCTGGCCGTGCCACCACGGGATCGTGGGCGTAGCGCCGGGCGCCGGCTCAACCAGCAGGCGGCCGCGGTCCATGCCGGCCATGCGCCAGGTCGAGCTGCCCAGCACGAAGATGTCGCCCGTGCGCAGGCTGTCGTCCACGAACTCCGACTGCACCGCACCGATGCGCTTCTTGCCGCCGGCCAACACCACCTCATACTCAGCCGTATCCGGGATCGTCCCCACATTCATCGCGCACACCTGCGCGCTGCCGCGGGTCGGTGACAGCCGGCCCGTCACGCGATCCCACAGGAGCAACGGGCGGGGCGGCCACGCCATCTGGAAAGGCCGTTCCCCGGCCAGCATCCCCACTACACGGTCGAAGGCCTCGCGCGGGAGGTCCCGGTACGGGTGCGCCCGCCGCACCAGCTGGTACAGCCCGTCCGCGTCCCAGGTCTCAGCTGCCACCGCTCCTGCGACCTGCTGCGCCAGCACATCCAGGCAGCCACGAGGCATGCGCACGTCGTCAATCTGACCGGCGATCGCGGCCCGGGCGATTGCGGCCGCCTCCAGCAGCTCATCGCGGTCGAAGGCCAGCACACGCCCCTGGCTCGTAGCCCCCAGCAGATGCCCGGCACGTCCCACACGCTGCAGGCAGGTGGCGACCGAACGCGGCGACTCGAGTTGGCACACCAGGTCCACGGCCCCGATGTCGATGCCCAGCTCCAGTGTGGCCGTAGCCACCAGCGCGTCCAACCGTCCGGCCTTCAGGTCGTCCTCTGCCTCCAGGCGGGTCTCACGCGACATCGAGCCGTGATGGGCGGCGATCCGCTGCCCCTCCGCTGCCAACTCGCGCAGACGCAGAGTCGTCCGTTCCGTCTTGTACCGGCTGTTGGTGAAGACCAGCGTCGTGCGGTGCCGGGCGATCTCCCCCAGGATCAGTTCATAGGCCGTGGCCCACAGGGCGCTATGGCTGGCCTCAAGGAAGTCGGGGAGTGGGGCCACGACCTGCACATCCAGACCCTTGCGCATCCCGGCGTTGACCACTGTGCATGGCCGCCGCTGCCCGTCCGGGGTGTAGCCCACGAGGAACGCCGCGATTTCCTGCAACGGGCTGAGCGTCGCGGAACAACCGATGCGCTGCAGCGGGCCGTCAACTCGCTCCTCCAGCCGCTCGAGGCTCAGCGCCAAGTGCACGCCCCGCTTGTTGTCACACAGGGAGTGGACTTCGTCCACGATGACGGTCCGGACGGTCCGCAAGTGGGGCGCCATCTGGCGACTGCCCAGCAGGAGGTACAGGGATTCCGGCGTGGTGATCAGTATATGCGGGGGTCGCGCGATCATGCGCTGGCGCTCGGACGGCGGCGTATCCCCGGTGCGCACCGCCACCCGGATGCCCGACGTCGCCTCACTCGCCATCTCGCCAATGCCTGCCAGCGGGACCAGCAGGTTACGCTGGATGTCATTGCCCAGCGCCTTCAGGGGTGTGACATACAGGACCTGCACGCTCTCGGCCAGGTCCTCCGCCTGCGCCCGCCGCAGCAACTCGTCTATCGCACACAGGAAGGCGGCCAGCGTCTTGCCTGATCCAGTGGGGGCCAGTAGTAGAACGTTCTCGCCCAGCCGGAGGCGTGGCCAAGCCAGTTCCTGCGCCGGCGAGGGACACGGGAAGGTCTGCTCGAACCACTCGCGCACCGCCGGCAGAAAGGCGGCGAGCACCGGGGAGCGCGGTTCTCTCCTAACGACCCGCTTCTGTCCCACCTTCCGCTGCCTGTTCATGGATGACGCCTGAGTCTGGGCGACAACGAGACTGCAGCACGCCAACACGCCCACTGACGCGACCGACCGGCAGGTGACCATGCCGGCACTTGCGCCAACTCCCCGCACGGAGCATGGCGTCCCGGAGGCGCCGGGGCAACGCGGAGATGGGCGCGACGATCTCGGGGCTCGTGTCGAGCACCGCCCGCAGCGCCAACTCATCGCGCGCGAATCGCCTAAGGTAGCGTCTGCGCTCCTGTGCGCACGGCATTCCTCATGCCGACAGGGCCTTCTCGATGTGCTCCGCCGCCTCCGCTTCCCGGTCGCGGGCCTCGTGGACAAGCGGAATGATCCGCCGCCGTGCCTCGCCGTCCACGAGCTGCCGGACCTCACGCTCCTCGAAACCCAGCCCACCCACGATGCCCCAGACCCGCATCATCAGGTCGCTCTCGGCCGCGCAGCAAGAGGCAGCGGCATACAGCGCGGAGGGGTTCAGACCGCTGTCCAGCGCCGCCTGGGCAAGGAAGATGGCGGCATACCAGCGCCCCTCCGCCACGGAACTGACCGCGGCGTGCTCGGTCATGAAGCGGTCGCGAAGGGCGGCGAGGTCGTCCGTGGCGAAGTCCTCGTCCCGCAGCAGGTGCTCTGCCCACACATCGTACGCGGCGATGCCGTTGTGGCGGCCCATGCGCGTGGGAGTGCGCATCACGTCGAGATCCCACTCCAGGGCCTCCCGGTAGACGCGCTTGCGGTCGGGCTGCTCTGTCCTGTCGCCGATGAGCATCAGGCTCCAGGTGTCGGCGAACCAGTGGCGTTTGCGGAACATGCCGTTCGGTTCGAACTCGAGGTCGGCGCTCCAGTCGGGATGGTGCTGGAAGAAGTTCCAGCCAATGAGCACATCGCCGCCCTCGTCGTAGCCGGCGATGAGGCACTCCTCCGGCGGACCGATCACGCCGTTCGCGATGACGGGCCGGCCTCGGTCGCGTATGCTCTGGATGATGTGCTGCCGGGCGATCGCGTCATTGTCGTCGCCGTCGCGGCGCAGGTCGCCGTGCGTCACGCCAGTGGTCTCGTACCCCACCGCCGCGAAGGCACGACGGAAGACCTCGCCGGGGTCATTGCCGATGAGCCACGTCGCGGCATTGTCGGGGTGCCACCCGTCGGCCCAGCTCAACTGGAACGCGATACCCGTGACGCCCATCAGGTACGCGTAGCCGCAGCCAATGCCCCAGCGCGGATTGTGCTGGCGGATGGCGTGGCAGCCGAGGCCGTCGCCCAGGTACTCCAGACAGGCCCGCAGGCAGGAGGGGAACGGCATGTCCTCCGGACACCGCGCCCGGGTGTCCTCGCGCTCTTGCGTGTCGTAGTAGAAGCCTACGCGTGGCACGCCGTCGAGGACCAGACGGGTCGACGGGTCCGCGGCTCTGGGCTGTGCCGGCATGGCTCACATCTCCTTCCGCTCGCCAGACGCACTCCCCCCCTGCTCACGGCTAGCGGGGCTGCTGTTCCTGTCTGCGCACGATGGGCACCCAGAACTCGTGCGTGTCGATCGCGGGGTCCAACCAGAACGTCTCCAGGTCGCCAACCATGGCCCTCCGCGGGTCCCAGTGGAACTCGTATCCCGACCGTGCGAGCCAAGCCCAGGGGTTCACCGACCCCTCCTCGCCGTTCCTGATGCACCAGATGGCGTACTCGCCCTCGGGCAGGGCCTTGGCGACCATGCCAGGCGGCAGGTTGACGACGGCGCTCACCTCGGCGGCGGCCAGGTACATGCGGCCCGTCGTGCAGCGCTCGCCGCCGACCTGCTGCCAGTAGCCGACGTAGCGGTCCGGGTGCGCTCTGGCCTCGATCTCACCCAGCCGCGAGGTCAGGTCCCGCACGAGTTCAGCCATCTCCTCCCCGAACCCCGCTACCACATCCATGTGCCTCTCCAACCCCACGAGTGTGAGCTTCTTCGTCTCGATCCTATCGGGGTCGGTCTCCACCTTGCTCGGCATCAGTCCATCCCGCCATTCCGGTGCCCCTGGCCCCCGTCAGGTGGCAGTCTGAGGGTCCACCTTCACAATGCTGCACAACGTCATGTCCTTCATGTTGAGCGCCCAGAGGTGTTCCCCATCGGTGGTCAGAGCGCCGATGGGGCCGCCGAGATCGGGAGGCGTGCCTGGCGCTTGATCAATGGTCTGGGCGGCGTCCGAGGGCATGGGTCGGTTCTGGAGTTGCTGGCATACATACCGGCTTCTCCTTCCTGCCCGATGATCCTCCCTAGGGCGGGCTAGACGATCGGCGGGCCGGGGGCGCATGTCACCGGTCGAAGAGGGCCAGAGCGTTGCCACGCAGGCAGTCGCGGACCTCGCCATCCGACAGGCGTGACCCCAGCACTGCGCCTAACAGGCAACGCGGGTCAATCCAGTTGACGTCGCTGGCGAACAGCACGCGCTGCGCGCCGAGGCGGTCGCACAGCATCGCCACCAGGCCGCTGTCAAAGTAGTCGCCCGACAGGTCAACCGTGACACCCGGATAGCGTTCGCCGAGGGCGATGACGGTTGGGGCGGTGGATGGGCGGCCCCCGGCATGGCCCAGGATCAGTCGGACCCCGGGCCAGGCCCGCAGGTGGGTCTCGAACCGCGCCGGGTGGGAGAGGTACTGCACCGGGTTGGTGGCCGAGTTCTCCCACGAGTGAGTGACCAGGGGCTTGCCCGCGCGCACCGCCAACTCGAAGGCCGGACGGTAGGCCGGGTCGTCCGCGGGCACTCCGTGCATCGAGGGGTGCATCTTGAGGCCCACGCACAGGGGATCGTCGAGTTCGGCCCGCAGGCGCTCGGCGTCCCCGCCCGGGTGGAACACGGCATAGCAGCGGAACCGGTCCGGGGCCGCCTCCAGGAGGCTGCGTGCGGCGTCCAGGCTGCCGCAGGCCGGGTCGTCCAGGGCGGCCGCGGGGATCAGGAAGAGGCGCTCGATGGCGCAGGAGTCCATGAAGCGCAGCCAGTCGTCGGGCGTGAAGTGCTCATCGGGCGTGGGGAAGCGGCCCGGCGGGCCATTGTGACCATGGCTGTCTATGATGAACGCCGGTGGCAGAGGGGCAGCCAGATCCGGCGACGGCGTCGACACTGCCGGCAGGCCCAACAGGCGACGTGCATTGTTCCCCGCCAGATCACACCGCTGCTCCCAGGACAGATGCGCCAGGGCGATCGGCGCCACCGACACGTGGGCGTCGTGGCGCGGTGCATGGGTGCCGAAGAGCAGCCTATCGCCCACCCCGGCCGCGCAGAGCCGCTCAAGCCCCAGCCAGTTGCACAGGTTGTAGGTGCACAGCCACAGGTTGGGGTGGGTCTGCAGCAGCGTCTCCAGCGTGGCGATGTGATAGAGGAGTTTGAGGGGGCCCGACTCGATGACCAGGGGAAGGGTCGGGTGGGCTCGCGCCAGCTCACCCAGGCGCGGGAGATCCACATCCGTGTGGCGGACCACCAGTGGCGTCCCCGAGCGCGCACAGTCCTGCGCCGCGTCGGACAGCGAGCCGGACTGGGCCGGCACGTAGACGGCCAGGTGCGGCCCTGCCGGTCGTGCCGACGTCACTCCGACGGGCGCCCTCGCAACCGCAGGCAGGTGCAGATCGGTCGCGTAGTCCGGGAACGCCGGAGGATCGTCGTCGTCACGGCACACGTCGAGCCAGGGCAGCGCCGCCACCAGCCCGCGGTAGAGGGCTCGCAACGCCGCCACCCGCGGTCCGGCGTCGCCGGTCGCCATCACACGCGCCTCGTCTTCAGGTCGCGGTAGCGGGCCACCAGTGCTGCGTCGGGCGCTGCCTGGGGCTGGTAGATCGTGGCCGGCGCCGACGCTTCGACCAGCTCCGACACATCCTCGCCGACCAGCCCGAGCACCCGGGCCTGCAGCAGTAGGTTGCCCAGCGCGGTGGCCTCCATGGGTCCGGCGATCACGGGCAGGCCGACGGCATCCGCGGTCCACTGGCACAGCAAGGCGTTGGCGCTGCCACCGCCGACCAGGCGCACGGCGGCGAACTGCCGGTTCGTGACGCGCGCCTGGCTCTCGACGCCCAGGAGGTGCTCCAGGGCAAGGCTCTGCAGCAGCACGCGGGTCATCTCCGGCGCGTCCGCCGGGGCGACTTGCCCGGTGCGGGCGCAGTACTCGCCGATGGCGGCCAGCATGTCGCCCGGGCCCGTGATCAGAGGGTGGCCGACATCCACGACGGTCGGGACCGGGCCGCTGAGGCTGCCCGCGGCGGCGATGAGCTCGGCCCATGACGCGGCAGCCCCCGACTTGCGCCACTGGAGCATGCACTGCTGCAGCGGCCACAGCCCCGTCAGGGGACACATCAGCAGCCAGCCCCCGCCGCCCGCGCCGATGCTCTCGAGCATCTCGGTGGCCATCGTCGCCGTGACCACCGGTTGGGCGCTGAGCGTGCCGAGCATGGACCAGGTGCCGCAACTGAGGAACACGTGGTCCTCACGCGGCGACACGACGGAGGCAGCGGCGGTGTCGTGTCCTGCGGTGGAGACCACGGGCACGCCGATCAGGTCCGGGTGCGGCGCCCGATCCGCCGCGACCGTGCCCAACACGCCCGGGTGGTCGAGGCAGCGGGGCAGGAAATGCGTTGGGATACCCAGCAACGTGAGCAGGTCGCGATCCCAGTCGCCGCTGGCCAGGTGGCGCAGGCCCGAGGCTGTCGCCATGCTGCGGTCGGTGGCAGCCACGCCGGTGAGGTCGTGGTGGATGAGGTCGCAGATGTGGAGGAGCGAACTGGCCTGCGTGAGCGTGTCCAGCTCGTTCTGGGCCATGACCCGCAGTTGGCACAGCGTGATGATCGGTAGGGCCATGGCGCCGACGCGGGCGACAAGGGCGTCGGGACTGATCACGTCCGCGAAGCTCCCGGGGAGGCCCTCGGTGCGCGGGTCCCGGTAGCAGGCGGGCGGCTCGAGCAGCTCTCCCGCGGCGTCCAGCAGGCCGAAGTCCACCGCCCAGGAGTCGCAACTGATCGCCGCCGGCGGCCCGAAGCGCTCCGTCGCCTCGCGCAGGCCGGCGCGGACACCCGTCAGGAGCGTGGCCCAGTCCCAGCGCAACGTGCCGTCCGTCGGCTGCGGCTCATGGCCGAAGCGGTGGACCTCCGTCAGGTCCAGGCGGCCGTCCCCCAGACGGCCTACAATCACGCGGCCGCTGCTGGCCCCCAGGTCAATGGCGGCCAGCGTCGTCAGCGAACTGCTCAAGCGTATCACCTCGTCAGCGATGGAAAGTGCGACCGCCATCCACCAGCACCGACTGGCCGGTGATGTACGAGGCCAGATCGGAGAGCAGAAAGGCGGTCAGAGCGGCGATGTCCTCTGGCTGGCCGAGCCGCCGCAGCGGCACCTGCGCCGCCACCTGCTCCCGGTCGGTCGGGTCGGGGTAGCGGACGCGCAGCAGATCGGTCTCCACCAGCGAGGGCTGCACCACATTGCAGCGCACTCCCGCCGGTGACGTCTCCTTCGCGACAGCATGGCACAGACCCTCTAGGCCGGCCTTACCGGAGGCATAGTCTGCTCGGCCGCCGCCGCCGGTGTGGATCGCCGCCGAGCCGATCAGCACAATGCTGCCGCGCCGGCGGGACAGCTCGGGCAGAGCGGCCCGGAGGGCGATGAAGGCCCCGGTCAGGTTCAGGTCCACGTTCTGCCGCCACTGGCTGACGGTGAGGTCGGTCAGGGATATGGGCGAAGTGTAGCCGACGTTGTAGACGAGATGGTCCAGGCGGCCGAGGGTGGCGGCGACACGCTCCGCAAAGGCCGCGGTGGCGGCCTCGTCGCAGGCCTCCACGGCGTCGTGCAGGCAGCGTCGGCAGAGTGTGGCAAGCTCTGCCGCCAGCGCCTCGCTGGCGGCGACGCCGGCGGGGCTGCCGGTGTGCGTCCAGGCCACGTCGCCCCCGGCCTGCGCCACGCTGCGACAGATGGCGGCCCCGATGCCGCGCGAGCCGCCGACCACCCACGTCACTGTGCCGCTCAGGTCAATGGCTAGCATCGGGAGCCTCCTACGCTCGCAGCACGGCCTGCACCGAGGCTGCGAACCGTTCCAGGATCTCGTCGGCCTCCGCCCGGCTGACAATCAGCGGGGGCTTGACCTTGAGTACGTTCTTGCGCACACCGCCCAGGCCAAAGATGATCCCGCGCTGGAGGCCTTCGTTGCGGATCGCGACCGTCTGCCGCTCCAACGGCTCGCGCGTCTCCGCGTCGCGGACGAACTCCACGCCGATGTGCAGCCCGGCCTGGCGCACGTCGCCGATCTCGGGGAAGTCGCTCGCCAGGGCCCGCAGGCCCGCCCCCAGATAAGCCCCCATCTCACGGCAGTTGGCCAGCACGCCCTCCTCAAGCAGCGCGAGGAGCTTGGCCGCTGTGACCATCGAGAGGGAGGGGTTCGCGAAGGTGTGTAGCTCCTCACTGTCGGGGCTGAAGCCCTCCAGTTCATCGCGGATGATGATGGCCGCCAGGGGGAGCCCCGCGCCGAGGCCCTTGCCCAGCACGAGGACGTCCGGCGTCACGCCGAAGTAGTCGGCCGCGAACATCTCGCCGATGCGCGCGAAGGTCTGGATCTCGTCGAAGATCAGCAGCGTCTGGAACTCATCGCACAGGTCGCGCAGGCCCTGCAGGTAGCGCTGGGGCAAGATGATCTGGCCGGCGCTGGCCTGAATGGGCTCGACGATGACGCCCGCGGGGCGCCCGGCGATACCGCGCTCGAAGGTCTCCCGCGCCATCGCCAGGCAGAAGCTGACGTAGTCCTCAGGCGCCATGCCCAGGGGGTTGCGGTAGGTGGTGGGGTTGGCGATGCGGATGAAGGGGCGGGTGAGGCCGAGGAAGTGGCTGCCGCCCACATAGCTGCCCGCGGCGTGGGTCGAGACCCACGAGGCCCCCATCGTCCCCAGGGTCGTGCCGTGGTAGCTGTCGTACAGGCACACGAAGTCGCGGGCGATCTCGGTGTTCTTGGCCGCGATCTTCATCGCGGCCTCGATCGCAGGCCCGCCGCCGACGGTGAAGGAGACACGGTTCAGGCTCCCGGGCGCCAGCTCCGCCAGCCGTCGGGCCAGGTAGAAGCGCGGCAGCGTGTCGAAGCCCTGATGGGTATGTGTCAGGTTCGCGATGTGCTCGCGGATCACCGTGTTGATGCCCTCGTGCGCATAGCCCAGGTACAGCGCCCAGCTCTGCGACGTGCAGTCAATGTAGTCTCTGCCCGCCGTATCCCAGACGCGCACGCCCTTGCCCCGCACCAGGACCGGGCCGCCACGGGTCCCGCCGCCCAGCATCACGTGCCGTGCGCACGCCTCCAGCGCGGCGCCGTCCAGCGCGTAGATCTGCTCCAACACCGGGTCCATGCCGGTCACCTCACTTCAGCACTTCAGCCATCACGAGATCCATCACCTCGACCGCGCGTTCCCCCGTCTGCAGCGCCGGCAGCCCCGCCGCGATGAGCCGCCGGGCAAGGTCGCGGAAGCGGTAGATGTTCTGCACGGTGCGGGTCAGTGCCGCCACGCCTGCCTCGCGGTATGGGTAGATGTCAATGCCAGTCCAGCCGTCAAAGCCCATGCGTTCGAGCCAGTAGAACAGCTCGATGCTGTCCCAGAGGTTCACCGTCCCGGGGATCAGGTCGTGGTCCCAGTCGCGGTAGTTGTCATTCAGGTGCAGGTGGAACAGGCGGCCGCGCTGCAGGGCCATCACTGCCGCCTCGGCCGGGTTCTCGGCGGCCATGAGCGAGTGGCCCACATCGAGCGTGATGCCCGCGTTGTCCCGGCCGGTCCGCTCGCACAGGTACAGCGCGCGCCCGACGGTGGCGATGAAGCACTTGACCCGCGGCTCCTTGCACTTGTACTCGATGGTGATCTTCATCTCGGGACGGTAGGCGACGATCTCGGCGACCGCGTCGGCCAGCCGCGCCCAGGCCTCGTTGTAGTCGGTGGCGAAGGGGTACTCATAGCCGTCCTGGCCCAGCCAGAGCTGCACGTCGGCCCCGCGGGCCTCGATGGCAGCGTCAATGCCCCGCTTGACGAGCGCGATGGCCTCCTCGCGGGTGGCGTCATCAAGCGAGGAGAGCGAGCCGTACTGCCAGCGCGCGCTGGAGTACATGTCAATCTCGGTCATGCCCAACTCCAGGCCCAGGGGGTCGAGCAGGGCCCGGAGGGCGGCGGGGTCGTCGTACTGGGAAGGGTAGTCGAGGGCCACGCCCTTGATGCCGGGCACGGAGGCCAGCAGTTCGAGCTGCCGGGGGAAGGGGAGGGACGGCTTGTAGCCGCCTTTGACGAAGCGGTCGGCACAGGTGGTAAAGCTGGTGGTGGCGGCGTCAATCCTGAGATCGAGGTCCACGGGTCTCCTCCGCTTGTTGACTACTTGTCTATACAAGTGGGCAGTATGCTATCACAGCCACGAAGCGGTGTCAAATAGGCATTGACATCCTCTGCGGACCAGTGTTTACTTGTCCAGAGAAGAGTACAGGTCCATGCTTGATGAACTCCTGACCGGGCGCACGATCCGCAAGGACAGCCCCATTCCCTACTACTACCAACTCGCCCAGATTCTGCGCGAGGCGATGGATGACGTCAGCGCCGGCGCGGCTGACGGCGAGGAGATCGCGTTGCCCTCCGAGCCGGCGCTGTCGGCGCGGTTCGACGTCACCCGGGGTACGGTCCGCCACGCGCTGCAGATCCTGGAACGCGAGGGGCTGATCGTGCGCGAAAAGGGACGCGGCACCTTCATGCGCCGCCGGCGGGTGGAGCTGGACCTGACGGAGTTGTCCTCTATTGCCGCCCACATGCGCGACCAGCACTGGGCCGCCGAGTACCGCCTGCTGGGGGTCGAGCGTGGACCAGCGCGTCCCCAGGCGCAACGGGCGTTGGGGCTGGGGGCGGGTGAGGAGGTATGGGAGGTGCGGCGGCTGCGGCTGGCCGATGGCGAGCCGGTCAGCGCCGAGACCTCGATCATCCCCTGCCGCCTGGCCCCCGACCTGCCCGCCGCCGACCTGACCACCTCGCTCTACGAGACGCTGCGGTCGCGCTACGGCTTCGGGCTGCGGACCTCGGAGCAGACGATCCGGACGCGGGCCGCCGACGTGGAGGAGGCCGGCCTGCTGGCCCTGCGCGCCGGCGATCCTTTGTTCGTCATCACCGGCGTCCTGGCCGACGCACAGGGCACGCCGGTGGAATACTCACGGTCCCTGTGGCGCGGGGACCGCTATGACCTGCAGGTGCGCCTCGTCAGCCGCGAGTAGCGTGCTGCGATCACTACGCCGCGGGGGGCCTGACGGCTCGCCGCCGCGACCGGCGCCACTGCCCGAGGGAGACAGCCCGATGAGTGACCTCCGCCGCCCCCTGTGGAACAACCTGACCCCCAACGACCTGTTGTCCGCGCTCGCCCGCCCGCCGGATCGCTACCGGCCGGTGCCCTGGCTATCCTGGACCGGCGACCTGCACTGGGAGGGCCTGAAGGCGCAGCTTGACCAGATGCGCGCCCAGGGCCTCACCGAGTTCTTCCTCTTCCCGGTCTACGGCATGGAGCTGCCCTACATGTCGCTGGAGTACTGGGAGCGGGTCCGGCAGACCCTGGAGCACTGCCGCGCCACGGGGATGAAGTGCTGGATCTACGACGAGTACAACTGGCCCAGCGGCATCTGCGCCGGCACAGTGACCCGCGACCACCCGGACGCTCGCGAGCACCTGCTGTGGCTGCACCACGAGGCGGGAGAGGAGGAGACGCCGGGGCTGCCGGCCGGGGTGAAGCAGACGTGCCGTAGCGGGGGCGTGGAGTGGGCGACGGCCGAGGGAGCCGCGCGACGCACGAGCGTGCGGGGCGGCGACTGGGTCGGCAACATGCCCGGCTACCTGGACATGCTCGACCCGGAGGCCTGCGAACGCTTCCTGGACAGCACGCACCGCCGCTACCTAGCCCAGGCCCCCGACATGTTCCCTGAGACGATCCCCGGGTTCTTCACCGATGAGCCCGGCTTCGCCCACCCGGGCCTCCCCCGGGGCACTGGCGGTTGGCTGGCTCTGCCCTACACCGGCGACCTCTTCGCCAGCTTCCAGCAGCGCTATGGCTATGACCTCCGCGACCGTCTGGGCGACCTGCTCGCCGACACGCCGACCGCTCCGCAGACCCGGTGCCATTACTGGCGCTGGGTCGCTGAGCGCTACGGCGAGGCCTACGCCGGAACGATCCGCCGCTGGTGCGACGAGCACGGGGTGGCGTTCACGGGGCATTGCCTGGGGGAGGAGGTGCTCTCGCTGCACGCACGGATGGAGGGCGACCTGTGGGAGGCCATGAAGCACTACACCATCCCCGGCATTGACATGCTGGCCAATGCGGACGGGTACACCTACCCCGAGCGGATGAGCTTCTACGGGGATCTGGATCGCCGGGCCTTCCACCTGACCTGCAAGTGCGTCCACGCCATCTGCCGCCACACCGGGGCGCGGGAGATGATGAGCGAGGCCTACGGGGTCTGCGACTGGGGCATCAACCTGCAGCGGCAGAAGCGCGGCTTCCACTACCAGGTGGCCCTCGGCGTCACCCTGTTCAATGACAACACGCTGATCACCTCGGTCGCCGACTTCCGCAAGTACGCCCTCGCCGGCAAGCACTTCACGCAGCCGTGGTGGGAGCATTACCAGCTCTACGCGGACTACAACGCGCGCCTGGCGGCCCTGCACGCCGAGGGCGAGCCGGTGGCCGAGGTGGCGGTGCTGTACCCGCGCTCGGCCGTGTGGGCCCAGATGGACATCGGGGTCTTCACGAGGGCGTGGCTCGACCCGCAGCCGGGCCACCCGCTGACCCAGCTCGGGGAGCAGGTGTATGAGCTGCTTGATGAACTGATCCGCGAGCACTGGATGTTCGACTTCGTCTTCGAGCCGGTGCTGGCGGAGGCGCGGGTGGAAGGCGCCGAACTGGTGACCGAGCACTGCCGCTACCGGGCGATCGTGGTACCCTCCGCCCGGTACCTGCCGGCGGCGTGCCTGCAGGTGCTGCAGCAGTTCGCCGCCGCGGGCGGACAGGTCATCTTCACCGGCGCGCTACCTGAGTACGAGGCCGACACCCAGGCCAGTCTGGCCGTTGAGGTCGGCGCGTTGCTGGCCCAGGCGACGGTGGCGCAGGTTGAGGCGGCGGGGGCGCAGGTGCGCGACGCGCTGGCGACCCGTCTGCGCCCCGCGCTGGTGCTCGAGGGTGAGGACCGGCGGGAGTTCATCAGCTCGTGGCGGCGGATCGCCGACAGTGACGTGCTGTTCCTCGCGAACATGGCCCGGCGGGACACGGAGGTCACGATCCGCACCGACTTGAGCGGGCCGCTCGCGGTCGTGGACCCCTTCAGCCTGCAAGCCTACCGCCCCGCGGTCGAGGCGGGCGCGATCCGCTGGCGCTTCGCGCCCTGGCAGGGCATCCTGCTCGTGAGCGGCCCGGCGGCGGCAGCGCTGGGCGAGGACTTGCCGGCGCGGCCCGCCTGGCAGGAGGCCCGGCGCGTCGTGGCGCTGGACGGCGCATGGGACTTCGACCTGCAGCCCGGCAACATGCTGCGACCGGCGCTGCAAGCCAAGCCCGACCCCGATAACAACGGCGCTGCCGAGGGCTGGCAGCATGACACCGGCGAGGCCGGCTGGGTGGCAGCCGATGGGAGCTGGCTGCCTGACCCGATCCGCCCCGGCGACGCCCCGTGGTACTGGCTGCGCGCCGAGGTGACCTGCGAAGCGGGTGCCCACCCACGGCGCATCGTGGTGGATAGCCGTGACTTCCTGGAGCTGTTCGTGAATGGCCGGCCCGCCGAGCAGACGCCCGGGATGCCGCTGTGGGCCGAAGAGAACGTGCACTACGACGTGGACGGGCTGTTCCGCGCAGGGGCCAACACGGTCCACATACGCGTGCGGACCAGCAAGTACAACGATCCGCGCGTGGCCGCCTTCCCTGGCCGGACCGACCGCCTGTTGCAGCCGGTCGTGGTGCTGGGGGAGTTCCGCGTGGAGGGGCAGACACTGCTGGCGCCGCGCCCGCAGGTGCGGGCGGATCAGCCCTGGGAGCAGCAGGGCATGCCGCAGGCGGCAGGCACGGGCATCTATCGGCGGCGGCTGGAGGTGGCGGCCGGGGCAAGAGTCTTCCTGCGGCTGCCGGAGGTCGTGGATGCCGTGGAGGTCTTCGTCAATGGCCAGTCGGCCGGTCGGACGGCCTGGCCCCCGTACGTCTTCGACCTGACCGACCTGCTGCACGGCGGGGAGAACGATCTAGAGATCCGCGTCAGCAACACTCTGGGCAACCTGATCACAGAGACCTACGGCGGCGCCCAGCCGCCGGAGTACCCGACCAGCGGCCTGCAGGCAGCCCCCCAGTTGCTGTTCCTGTAGGCGCGGGGGCGCCTGCACAGCCGCCATGACGCGACACCGCAGCCGTCAGGGGTGAGGCCCATGCGCCGGTCCGTCCGCGTGCTCGTCACTCTGGTGTTGGCGCTGCTCGTAGCAGGCAGCCTGCCCGCCGCGCCCGCGGGCTGTCTCATGCGGGTCAATGATGTCAGCGGCTTCACTGGAGCCTGGCCGCTGGTGGGAGGGCTGCCGCTGCCGCAGGGCGCGGTGCGCGACCCGGGGCAGGTGCGTGTCTGCGATGCCCGGGGCCGGGAGATCCCCGCGCAGGTGGACACCGCCGCCACGTACCGCGATGGCAGCCTGCGCTGGGCGCTGATCAGCCTCATGGCCCCACCGCAGGGCACCGTCCGGGCCGAGTACGGCCCCGGCGTCAGGCGCGCTGCCGTTCAGGGCCTCCGGATCACCCGCGATGGGGGACAGGTGCGGGTCAGCACCGGCGCCGCCGACTTCACCCTCGATGGCGGCAATCTCCTGCTCCAGAGCGCGGAACTCACCGGCGCGGGACGCCTCCCCCTGTGGGGGCCCGGCGAGAACTACGCCTACCTGGTGGACAACCAGGGCCGCACGGCCCGCTGTGCCGGGCCCCAGGCGGGCGTAGAGATCACCACGCTCAAGAGCGGGCCGCTGCGGGCGGTGCTGCGCACTGAGGGGTGGTATGTGACCGACACCGGCGAGCGCCTGGCGCGGGGCATCGCGCGGCTCAGCTTCTTCGCCGGCAGCCCGATGGTCCAGATCAGCCACTCCCTCGTCTTCACCGAGGACACCAACCGGCTCTGGCTCAAGGACTACGGGATCGAGGTCCCGGTGCGCGGCGGCACGCGCGCGGTGTTCGACACCAGCCAGGCCCACGACGCCACGACGCAGGCGGTGGCGCTGCCAGCCGGGGCCAGCGCGAGCCTCCTACAGGATGACTACCCCCATCTCGCGGAGACTGGCTCGCACTTCTCGCTGACGGTCCGGGACGGCCAGACAGCCCGCGAGGTCGCGACCGGACCGGCCTGTGGCGAGTGGTGCGACCTCGCCTCGGACCGCGTGGGCCTGACCGTGGCGCTACGCGACCTGGCCGAGCAGTTCCCGAAGGAACTGGAGGCGCGGGCGCAGGGGATCCGCGTCCATCTGTGGCCCGAGCGCAGCGGGCGCGAACTGGACTTCCGCGCCGCGACGCTGGTCAAGGACTACTGGCAGTCATGGGCGGCACTCGCGCCCGGCGGGGCCGAGGCCCTGGCCAAGACCGCCAGCAACGCCCAGGGGGCGAGCAAGACCCACGAGCTGTGGCTCATGCCCCATCGCAGCGCGCCCGAGGTCCCCGCCATCGCGCGGCAGTGCCACGCGGCCTGCGAGCCGCCGCTGCTTCAAGCCGACCCCACGGCGCTCTGCGCCAGCGGCGCCCTCACCTGGCCCGTGCACCCCTACGACCCCCAGCGCTTCCCGGCCGAGGAAGCCATGATCTCGGACTTCTTCGACCGCCTCACGCTGCCGTACAAGGTCTTCCCGATGACCGGCCTCATCGCCTGGGGCTGCCACCCGTACCTGGACTACACGCGGCGGGACGGCAAGTGGTATGCCGTCTTCTACCGGCTGTCGCAACTGGTGGACTACGGGATGCGGCGGCATGTGTGGACCCTCTACGCCCGCTCCGGCGACCGCCGTTACTATGACTACGCCGCACGCTTCGATCGCTTCGCCGCCGACTGGGAGATGGCACACGTCACGACCGGCCAGAAGATCAAGGGCGGCTTCGCCGTCGGGGACATCCACAAGCCGCTTTACTGGGGCACCAGCAGCCTCGTGCTGAACACCGACATCTCCGGCCATGACATCGCGAACTGGCTGCTGGAGTACTACCTGACCGGCGATGAGCGCGCGCTGGAGGCGACCCGCGAGTTCGGTGAGGCGGTCAAGCAGACCTGGGACCTGAAGGCCGCGCGCGCGGGCTATTGCCCCTTCGTCATCACCCGCGTGCTCACGGCGTTGTACACCCGCGAGTGGGACGAGAGCTTCCACACCATGGCACGCGACCTCGCCCACCAGATCATTGCCCCCCAGAGCCCCAACTACCTCACCAACGAGATGGCCTACGGGGCGCTGTACAAGGTGGACCGCAATGCCGCCGCGCTGTACGACTACTGGTGGGCGACGGGCGATGACCTCGCCCGGCAGGCCTTCCTGAAGGCCATGGACTACCAGTACCGCTTCAACCGCATCCCGCCGGCCATCGAGTACCAGAACGGCGGCGCCTACCTACTGACGATTGCGTACCAGTGGACCGGGCGGCCGGAGTATGCCGCGGCGGTGCAGCAACTGGTGCGCGGCGGGCTGGCAGCGGAGGGCAAGCCCCTGGCGGAGGAGTTGACGGGCGACCCGCGTCTGTCCGAGAGGCTACCCTACCGTGGGGTGCACCTGAACATGCACACGACGCTCGGGCTGCCGACGGCGCTGGCGCTGCTGGCGGGACTGGACAAGCCGCCGCCCTCGTTCCCGATCCTGGTCAAGTCCTTCCAGTCCGACGACGCCACCGCGATCTTCGCCAAGCCCGCCGGGCAGGGGGTGACGCTGGGGGTCTATGTGCAGACGACGCAGGCCGGGGAGGTCGGGGTGCAGGTGCTCGGGCCCGATGGCGCGCCCGTCGCCGCGGAGGTGAAGACCGAGGAGCGCATCGCCTCCTACGCCCCCTCGCAGTTCCGCCACTTCAGCCTGCGGGTCAAGGTCCCGGCCGCAGCGCCCGCCGGCCTGTATCAGGTCGTGCCGGGGCCGACGGAGGAGTTCGTCGTTCAGGACGCGAGCGTGCCGCAGGTGAGTCTCGCCTGTCCGAGCGGGGCGTGGCTGGGGGGTGGGGGACTGGCGGCCGGGATGCCGCTGTACTTCCGCGTGCCGCCGGGCCAGCAGCGCGTAGACCTCCTCGTGGGTCGCCCGGTGACGGTTCGGCGGCCCGACGGGAGCGTCGCCCTGGAGCCCACGAACGAAGGCATCGGTCGCGTCAGTCTGCCGGTCCAGGGCGCGGCGGGCGCGTGGTCGGTGCATTCCCCGTGGCCCGCGCACGTGCAGTTGCTGAACCTGGACCCGGTGGTGGCCTACGGCGACCCCGCCCGGCTGATCCAGTCGCCCGCACCGTCCCTCCGCCGCACCGATCCTGCCCTGCCGTCGCCGCAAGAGACGTTCGTGCCCGGGGTGATGGGCCAGGCGCTGCAACTGGCCGGCGACCGCACCATCGGCTTCGCGCCCGGCGAGCGCCTCGCCGACGGCAGCACCCAGCACCTGCCCACCACCGAGGGCACCATCGAGCTGTGGTTCCGGCCCAACTGGAGCAGCAGCGAGTTGCCCTTCCGCGATGGGCAGCTTCTGCAGCGTGACTTCCTGCGCGCCGGCGCGATCAACTTCTACTACCGCTACGGCCAGGGCCCCGTGCGCGACAACCTGTACTCCTACGTGGACCTGCTCACCCGGGGCAAGCTCGGGGCGCCCGGACGGGAGACCGACGGACTCATCGGCGGCCATGCGCGCCACTTCATGCAGAAGGCGCAATGGGTCCACCTGGCCGCCACCTGGCAACTGCAGCAGGGAAAGCGTGGCACCGAGGGCAGCTTCGCCGTGTTCGTCAATGGCGAGAAGATGGAGCCGACGTGGAACTACCCGCGCAGCCTGACCGGACGCGATCCGTACCGGCTGCAGGAGGTCGCCGCGCGGATCGTGCTCGGCGCGTGTGACGGCTGCCTCGATGAGCTGCGGGTGTCACGGGTGCGGCGCTACGAGGGTGACTTCACGCCCTCCCGGCAGCCGTTCGCGCCCGATGCCCAGACCGCCGCGCTCTTCCACTTTGACGGGTGCCTGAACGGGCTGTCGGGGGCGGAGGGGGCCGTCATCGCGGCCCAGTGAGGAGGTCGGCCTCACTCCGCCAGCGCCCCGCCCAGCTTCATCCCCTCGAACCACTGGAGCAACCGCCGCGCGGGCGGAGGCGCCTTGTCTTCCTCCAGGGCCGCTAGCCGGCCCACCTCCAGCAAGCTACGCCGGCCGTCCACCCAGAACAGCAGCCTGCCCGGCAGACCCCCTTTGGCCGCGCGGTTCAGGAGTGCCTTCGCCGCCTCGGGGAAACGCCCGGGGCTCACCGGGCCGATGAGCAGGCGCCGGGGAACGATGGCGGCCGCGTGCCGCTCGTCCTGCCGGACCCGCCTGGCCGCGGGCTGTTGCGGCTCGGCACGGCCATGGCTGCGGACGAGGTCCCCGAGGAGCCGTCGGTAGCGCCGCTGCGCGGTCGCGTGGGCCGCCTGCAGTTCACCCTCCAGCTCCCCCAGGCGAGGCGCGATCTGCTTGCTCTCGGTGGCGGACAGCAGCACGTTGACCGAACGGAGGGCGGCCGACTCCCGCTGCCTCAGGTACTCCAGACGGTTCAGGCCATGGGCCAGACGCTCGTCCAGGTCATCCTGCCCCTCGGCGAGCGCTTCGCGCGCCTTCGCTGCCTGCGCCGTCACCTCGCGCTCAAGCAGGGCCGGAGCCTGGGCGGCGACCATCTCGGCCAGGGCGATGGCTTCGCTCTTCCCGGCGTTGGCGATCGTGTATACAAGGGTGGCCGCGAGCGCTCCCGCGCGGGCCAGGGTCTCGGCGCTGAGCTTGTCGGGCGTGTCCTCGCTGGTGTGGTAGTACCTGTCCGGCCAGTTGATGAAGGCCACACTGGGGACGCCGATCGAGGGGTCGGAGATGAAGTTGTCATTGCCCCAGAACGGCGTCTCGAGGGCGGGAAAGAACGCCTGCGAGCTGCTGAGGTTCGGCCAGGCATAGAACCCGCGGCGGAAGTGCTCCAGCAGCTCCCGCAACAGGTGGTTGATGAACGAGGGCGCGGCGTCGGGGCTGTCCTGGTACATGAGCACACTGCCGCACCGCGCCATGTCCTCGCCGACCATGTCGAGGTTGTGCGCGGCCACGACGCGCACCATCGCCTCCGGGTTCGTGACCGCGTGGGCCTGCAGCGAGTAGACCTCGTGGGTGAGCCAGACGCGGAGGCCGCGACGCGGGCGGGAGAGCTTGCCGGCCTTGATAAGCGCCTGCAAGGCACGCACGATCTCGACGCACAGCCCGGTGCCGGAGGCGTTGTCGTTCGCGCCCGGCTCGGCGAAGTGCGCCATCAGGGCCACTTCCTGGTCTGACCTGCCCCGCAGCAGCCCCGAGACCATCTCCAGACGGCCGTCGTAGACACGGGCGTCCACGCGCGCCCGGACGCGCACCGTCGCGCCCTCCGCAGCCCGGCGGGCGATCAGGCCCCGCAGCCACTTGCCCTGCCGCGGCGAGAGGACGAAGGCCGGCAGGTCGCCCGCCGGGCGCATGACCTGCCACAGCAGGGCATCCGGCAGGTCCATCGGGTCCTTGCGGACCACGGGGTTGGTGGCCATGGCGTCGGAGATCACGCCGACCGCCCCCTGCTTCTTCGCCTCCTGGTGGACACTGCCCGCAGCGGTGTCGGTGAGGACGAACTTGCCCTTGACCTTCAGGCCGCGGTAGTCGCGGGCCTGCCCGCCGCCGGTCACGACCACGACCTCGGCCTCCAGACCCCCCGCCGGTGTGGGCGGTGAGCCCTGGACGCAGGCGAAGGGTTGCGCGGGATACGACACGAGGCGCCGGGCCTCGGCCGCCGGCTCCAGCACCTCCAGGCTGGCCTGCCGGCAGTCCCAGGCCCGCTGCAGGACCGTGGTCCCGTAGGTGGCCTTGCCATCGGCGGGAAAGGTCACGAGTTCCGCCCGGGCGCCGGCTTGCTGGAGTTGCGCCAGGCAGTACCGGGCGGTCTCGTAGTACCCCGCGAAGGTGCTGTCGCGGTCGTTGCGCCAGATCGTGGCGGCCAGGTTGCGGGCGTTGTCGCCGGAGATCTCGCCACGGATCACGTCGTAGACTTGGCGGAACATTGCTCACCTGCATGGCGCCCGGGACCGAGCGCGAAGTATGGGTGGCGGCCCCTGCCCCGGCGTCAGCGGCCCAGGGCGACCTCCTGGATCTCCACCCCGTGCGGCAGCGCGCGCTTGTCGCCATACAGCCACGCGCCGAAGCAGAAGCTGACGGACTGCACGTGCTCGGGCCGGAGGTGGTCCCCCGGACCGCCGCGGTCCGCCGGCTTGCCCCCCCAGTGCTTGAGGTACTCCAACGAACTGATCGGGATGCGAATCTCCTGCCACTGCGTCGTCAGGGGCACGTTCAGGCCCCACGGCGCGCCATCCTGCTCGATCAGCACCAGCTCGAACCGGTCGGTCTGCGGCTCCGTGGCCCGGGCCTTGAAGATGACCGTCTTCGCCTCGGCGGCCAGTGGCAACTGCGCCGCCAGCCCGGCGGGGACGCTCGTCCGCCAACCGATACAGTCTGGCTCCGGCCCGAACCCATCAACATGGACCCGCAGCGCCGCCCGGTCCGGGTCCATGCCCGCCACCAGGCGCTGCGTGCCCTTCTGCTGGTGCAGCCTCACCTTCACCTCCGCGGGCCGCACCAGCACCACGGGGGCATCCGCCGCGACGACGTCGCTGAGCCAGGTCTGGCGCCTGTGCACCAGCGCCGCGCCGGCGACCTCGACGGCCTGCGGGTGCGGACTGGCGTCGCCGAGAATCCACGCGCCGGTGACGAAGCAGATCTCGCTCACCCGCCGCAGGTCAGGCCGGCCGGGCTTTGTGCCCCAGCGCGGCTCGAGGTTCGCCACCGGGATCGTGATCTCGCGCCACGCCGGGCTGATCGTGATGTTGCTGCCGAAGGCGGGGCCGTCGCTCTGTTTGAGTGTCACCTCCACGCGTGATGTCTCCGGCCCGCCGCGGATTGTCAGGCGCACGGCCTCATAATCGGTCAGGTCAGCCGTCAGCGGCAGCGTCGGCAGTCCCATGCCGGCGGAACTGGGCTTTTCCCCGAAGCCATCGGCTTCGAGCCGCGCCGCCACCGCTCCCGGCTCGCGCCCGGGCGCCAGCTTCACCCGCGCCCCCATCCCCGCGCGGCCGCTGTAGCTGGCGGTTGGCAGTGTCATGCCCTCGCTGAGCTTCAGCAGCGGCAGCGGCGGCTTGGCTAGCGCTGCGGCGGAGCGGTCGCCGGTGTCGCCGCCGGGCAGGTTCACCATCTCGGCGCCGTCGCGCACGGACAGGTAGGCCTCGACCTTGCCGGGGGCGAGCAGCTCGCCGGGAACACGGGCTGCGTAGCGATAGGCGCCGGCGGCGGCCATCGGCACGGCCGTGAACCCCGCACGCCCGGCCGGGCGCACGTGCAGCACGACCGGCTCGACCCCCACCCCGGCCACGGTGGCGGTCACGCGCAGCTCGCGGCCCTCGCGCCACTCCGCCGGCCAGTCCGTGTAAGCCGCCGGTGGCGCGGTGCTCGGCGGTAGGGCGACGAAGCGGGGCCCGCTCACCGCGGTCGGGAACCGCTTGCCTGCCGCGGCCAGGACATAGGCCCCCGGCGTCACCGTGACGACGCCGTCGCGGGCCGTGCGGACAGGCCCGGCGGGCTTGCTTTCGGCGACCGCCTGCAGGCGGAAGTCAGGCCCCAGGTCGGGCAGGGCCACTGTCAGCGGCCAGGAGCGCCGCAGCACGCGCATCTTCTCACTCGTGCCGCCGGAGTACGGGTCCGCCACCATCACCACATCCGGGTACACCTGTAGCTGCCACACGCCAGGCGCGACGCGGTCGAGGAAGTAGGCGCCCGTCCCGGGGTACTTGACCACCGCCGACGAGCCGCAGCCGGCGAGGCGCTGGAGCCGCGCGGGGCTGGGCGGGGGCGTGTCGGTGTCGCTGCTGTACAGGAAGGTATCGTCGGTGACGAGTTCGCTCAGGTTCTGTTCGTAGCTCACCCGGAAGTCGCCGAAGCGGTTGCTGTCCGGATAGGGGCCATAGGCCTGCAGCCGCGGCAGGCGCCGCATGGCCTCGGCCGCGATGGCGAAGCTGAGCGCCTTGTTGGGGGTGTAGACGAGGTTGAGGTAGTGCGTCTGCCAGTTGGGGTTGCCGGCGGCGAGGCACAGGGCGTCATACTGGAACTGGTTGGCAATCTGCACGCCGGCGGCGCGGAAGGTGCGCGCCATGGCCGGGTACATGTACGCGCCGGGCACATCGGCCGCGTCGAACTCGTACACGATCTTCCCCAGCCTCGCCAGTTGGGGATCGCGCATGTCCGGGTTGTCGGCGACGCGCGGCAGGAAGTTGTCGGTGAGCATCCCCCCGCTGACCAGGCCGGTCGGGTACCACCCGAAGGTCACACCGTCGAGCTTCGCGGCCGCCGCGGCAGCGTGCCGGCCCGACCAGCAGTTGTAGAAGATGGGCTTGCGGCAGCCGGTCGCCCGGACCGCGTCGCAGAGCGTGTTGATGTAGGTGGTGACGGCACTATCGGGGGCGCCCGGCGCATACAGCGGCTCGTTGATGAGCTCAATCGCCACGATCGCCGGGTCGTCCTTGTAGGCCTGGTGTGTGTAGCGGTTGACATGGTTCACGTACTGCCCCAGGTAGCGGGCCTGCTTGGCCCAGGCCTCCGGGCTGCCGGTCATCTGGGGCATGGTGTACAGGTCCGAGAAGCCGCCGGGCTGCGGCGCGCCCCACCAGGCGATCGGGGTCATCACGCAGTAGATCCCGTGGCGCCGGCACTCGGCGATGAGGAAGTCGAGTAGCCGCAGGTGCTCATTGTCCACGAGGTTGCCGTCGCGGTCGCTGATCTCCCGGTCCCAGCAGTGCAGGCGGATCGAGGTCAGGCCCAGGCGCACAAAGTGCTGCACGTCGTCCCGGATGGCCTGCTCCTGGCTCAACCCCCTTGTCTGCATCTGCGCATAGTCTATGCTGAAGGGCGCGTAGTAGTTCACCCCGAACAGGGCGACCTCCGCGTTGTCGTCCGACCAGCGCAACACGCCCTGCTCATCCACCCGCGCCGTGCGCGTGGCGGGGGCGGCGAGGGCGGCCACGGTCGCCAGCATCAACCCGAGCAGCACGAGTGGTCGCATGCAGATCGCTCCTTCATTGGCCTGGTCCACCTGGCGCCGCCATTCTACCACAACAGCCGGGCGCGCATAGGAGGAAACGGGGAATGGCCCAAGGCCGGACGTACGAAGTAGCCACCGGGCACGGGTGTCGGCAACAGCGGGTCTTCCCCGGCGGACGGCCACCCGGTGGTGCAAGGTTGACCAGAGGCCGAAGGGAAGCCGGACCTGGACGGGGAAAGTGGCCAAGGCGTCGGGCAAGCGGGGCGCAACACCCAGACGGTCGAGGGGTGTGCCGGAGGGACACTTCCCGACGACGTGGTACAGCAGGCGTGCCGGGGCGACAGACCCGGCCGTGACACCCCGACTGGCCCCGTTCCCGGCGCAGGGGGGCGGTATCCCAGCGCGCTGTACGGGCGCCCTCACAGGAGGCGAAGCCCCGGATTGAGCGCCGAGCACCCAGCCCCATCATCAGCCGCCTACAAGGCCGTGCCCGCCTCCGGTGACGGCCTCAGGGCCGTCGGCCTCGGTCGCTACGGTGTGAGCACCCGTGCGGTCGTGATTGCGCTGGTGCTCACATGGCTCGCGGGCTACTGGATCCGCCAGTCGGAGATCGTCGCCCTGGCGTGCCAGGGAACCGAAGCGGTCCCCTCGATCCCCGGCGTCGGCGCCCTGTTGCTGGTTCTGCTGGGCAATGCCCTGGCGCGTCGGACACGCTTCGTGCGCCCCTTGTGTGTACCCGAGATCATCACGGTCTTCCTGCTTGTCACCGTGGCCACCACGATGTTCGGCTGCGGCATCGGCCGCTTCCTGCTGGCATGCCTCACCGCACCCTTCTACTACAGCAGCCCCGCCGCCCCCCTGGAGAAGCTCGCGGCCCATATCCCGTTCTGGATGTCGCCCCAGGATCCCACCGTGCACCGCTGGCTCTATGAGAGCGCACCCACCGGTGACGTTCCCTGGGTGGCGTGGCAGTGGCCGATCGCCGCCTGGACGGGCTTCTTCCTCATGTTTGGCGGCATGTTGCTGTGCCTGATGTTGCTGCTCAGCGAGCGGTGGGTCGGGGAGGAGCGGCTCGTGTTCCCGCTGGTGCGGCTGCCGCTGCAGATGATTGACCCGGAGTACTCGGACGTGCCCTTCTTCCGCAATCGGGCCACCTGGATTGGCATCGGGCTGGCCGCCGCCCTCAACGCCCTCAACATCGTGCGCGGGGTGTTCTTCGGTGGGCCCAGCGGCGGCCTGCAGGTGGACCTGGCGTCGCAGTTCGTCGGCGCCCCCTGGAGCTCACTGCGCCCCCTCAACGTCCATCTGCGACCGGAATTGATCGGTCTGAGCTACCTGATCTCCACCGAACTGTCGTTCTCGATCTGGTTCTTCCAGTTGTTCGCGAAGCTCCAGAGCTTCCTGATCAGCGGGGTGATCGGGCTGCGTCTGCCGGGCGCGCCCTTTGCTCAGGAACAGGGCCTCGGCGCCTACGTGACCATGGGGGCGATTCTGTTCTGGAAAGGGCGCCACCCATTTGTCGCCGGTTGGCGGGAACTGGCGACGAGCATGCACGGAGGCCGCCCCTCTCGCGGGATCTCCCTGCGCTGGCCAGTCATCGGTGCACTGGCCGGGTTCGTCGGCGCAGTGATCTTCTGCCGGGCGGCCGGCATGGCCACGTGGCTGGCATTGCTCTACCTGGCAGTCATCACCAGCGTCGCCGTGGTGTACGGTCGGCTGCGGGCCGAGACCGGCGTGCCACTGGTCTGGGCTTTCCCCTACGGTCTGGGCCACAAGGCGATTCGCTACTTCATGAACTCCGCCTCCTATGTGGGCATGGGCGGGGAGCCTCGCTCGGCCACCATCTTCACGCTGCTGCTCTTCATGTCCCGAGGCTACTTCCCGACCATGACCGGCTACGGTATCGAGGGCTATGCCCTGGGACAGAGCACGGGCATCAGCAAGGGGGGCGTCTTCAGGATCGTGCTGCTCGCCATCGGCGTAGGCGCGGTCTGCTCGTTCTTCTTCCATCTGACCACCTACTACGACCATGGGGCTGTGGGGTTGCGGGGTGGGCTGTGGGGCGCCTCGGAGGCGCAGGCCCAGTACGCCGCCCTCTGGCAAGCCACCAAGATGCCGGTGCCGCCGGATGTGCCGCGCATCATCGCCACCCTCTCCGGCGGGACCTTGCTGGGGCTGCTCAGCATCGTGCGCGGGCGGTTCTTCGGGTTCCCCTTCCACCCTCTGGGCTACGCCATGGCTTGTTCGTACGGAGAGTTGCTGTGGGGGCCTTTCCTGCTGACCTGGACGATCAAGTCACTGCTGTTGCACTACGGTGGGCCCAAGGCCTACCTCGCCGCCCTCCCGGGCTTCCTGGGCTTCGCGCTGGGGCACTTCGTCGTTGCCGGGGCCATCTGGGGCACTCTGGGCGCCGCTCTCGGGGGGCCTTTCCTGCGCTACGGCGTGTGGTTCGGGTAGCTGTTCCCCCGGCGGCCCCTACGTGAGGCGGAGCACCCCTGTCACGAAGCTCCCCGTCGCCCCCGGACCGGGCTGGCCGCCGCCGATGGCGAGCAGGAATTCTCCTGGCTCGAGCATGGGCTCGCCGGCCTCGCTGTAGCAGACGAGCTGCTCCGGGCGGAGTGTGAAGCTGACCTGGCGCTGCTCGCCCGGTTGCAGGTGCACTCGCTGGCAGCCCTGCAGTTGCCGCAACGGCACCGCGACTGTGGCCTCCAGGTCAGTCACGTAGAGTTGCACGACCTCATCCCCCGGGCGATCACCGACATTGGTCACGGTGGCGCCCAGCACGACCTGTTCACCCGTCCTGGCCTTGTGCGGGGTAACCGTCAGGTCGCCATAGGCGAAGCGCGTGTAGCTCAAGCCATAGCCGAAGCGGTACAGGGTCTCGGCCTCGGAGAAGCGATAGGTGCGCCCCGCCATGCCGTAGTCGCTGAAGGCGGGCAGTTGGTCGAGCGACCGGTAGAACGTCACCGGCAGGCGTCCGGCCGGGCTGACGTCGCCCCAGAGCACTTCAGCCAGCGCGGTCCCCGCCTCCTCGCCACCGTACCACGTCGCCAGGATCGCGTTCACGTGCTCCTCGGCCCAGTTCACCGCAATCGCACTGCCCGAGAGGAGGACCAGGACGACAGGCTTCCCCACCGCCGCCACCTCCCGCAGCAAGGCCTCCTGGATCGGCGGCAGGTCAATGTATGTGCGGTCGCCGCTGCGGTTGAGGTCAGAGTCGCCCTCCTCGCCCTCGAGGCGCGGGGAGAGGCCGAGGACCATGACCACCACGTCGGCCTCCGCCGCCAGCGCCACGGCCTGGGCGAAGCCCGAGCGGTCCTCGCCGACGAGGTCGCAGCCGCGAGCGTAGCTGACCGCCACGCTCTCGCCTGCGCGACGCATGATGCCCTGCAGGGGCGTCACGGCCGCCGAGGGCTCACCGTTGTAGTTGCCCAACAACACCGACACATCGTCCGCGTTCGGGCCGATGACCGCGAGGCGCTTCACGTCCGCCGCCAGCGGCAGCACGCCATCGTTCTTGAGCAGCACGATGGACTCTTGCGCCGCGAGCAGAGCCAGCGCGCGGTGTGCGGCGCAGTCGTTCACCTCCAGGGGGATCCCAGCGTATGGCACGCGTTCGGGCGGGTCGAACATGCCCAGCCGGAAGCGGGCCTCGAGCAGCCGCTGCAGCGACACGTCCAGTTCCGCCTCGGAGATCAGGCCCTGCTCCACTGCGCCCGTCAGTGCGCCGTAGGTGCAGCCGCAGTTGAGATCGCAGCCGGCCTTGACCGACAGGGCTGCCGCCTCCTCGGGGCTGGCGCTGCATGCCTCCCCGTTGACGCGGTTGTAGGCCGACATGATGGACCCGGCCCCCGCCTCGACGACGGCTCGGAAATGCGGCAGGTAGCTCTCGCGTAGATCGCGTGGGCTGACGACGGCGTCGAAGCCGTGGCGTTCGGCCTCGGGGCCGCTGTGCACGGCGAAGTGCTTCGGGGTGGCCACCAGCTTCAGGTAGTGCGGGTCATCGCCCTGGAGGCCCTTGACGAACGCCACGCCGAGCAGTGCGGCCAGGTAGGGGCATTCGCCGTAGGTCTCCTGCCCGCGCCCCCAGCGGGGGTCGCGGAAGAGATTGATGTTCGGCGTCCAAAAGGTGAGGCCGTAGTACCACAAAGAGCCGCCGTCGGCCGACAGGGCCGCATGATGCTTGGCGCGGGCCTCATCGGAGATGGCGGTGGCTACGCGGAAGACAAGGTCGGCGTCGAAGGTCGCCGCCAGGCCGATGGCCTGGGGGAAGACGGTGGCGACCCCCGCCCGGCCCACACCATGGAGGCATTCGTTCCACCAGTTGTAGGCCGGGACGCCCAGGCGGGGGATGGCGAAGGCATCGTGGACCATCTGCGAGACCTTCTCTGCCAGCGTCATGCGGCCGCACAGGTCGCGAGCGCGGTCAGCGGGGGAGAGGTCAGGGTTGAGGTAGGCGGGCGTCTCGTCGGCCATGGCAGTCCCCGGCGTGCACAGGATGGCAGGGCAGTTCGCCACCAGCGCGGCTGCTCCTCCCGGACCGGGCAGGCGTGGCAGGCAGGTCGGCGGCGTGGGGTCAACGAACTCGTACCTAACACAATGAAGACCATCTTCCTGAGCGTGGCCATGGGGCTGGTCCTCGCCAGTGTGGCCATGCAGCTGACGCTGCCGGGCACCCGCAGCGAGGTGCCGGTCATCTACTGGGTGACCGACCCCAATCCCGCGCGCGAGGAGCAGATCCGCCTCTTCCAGGAGTGGCTGAAGAAGCACCACTACCCGCGGATCGAGCTGCGCCTCGACACCGCCAACAATGACACCTCCAAGAAGATCATCCAGGGCGTGTCGGGCGTGGGCGGGGACTGCATTGACATCGGCTCCGGCGGAGGGATGCGCTACTTCAACTCCATCGGCCTGCTGACCGACGTGACCCCGTGGGCCAGGGAGATGGGCTTCGACCCGAGCCATACCTACCCGGCGATGAAGACGGAGATCACCACCGACGGCCACCAGTACATGTTCCCCTGCAACTGCTACGACCACCTGTACTGGGTCAACAAGGCCACCTTCCGGAAGTACGGCCAGCCCCTCCCCCCGCTGACGTGGGACCTGCAGACCTTCGAGCGCCTCGGCAAGGCCCATGTCGCCGCCGCCAACCCGCCGGGCCAGCGACGTGAGAACTTCTTTGCGAACGGGGCGCCGCTGGATGTGGTTCGGCGCGGCTGGGGCGTAAGCGTGTTCAACGAGACGCTGACCCGATGCACGCTGAACGACAGGCGGTATGTGAAGGCGCTCAAGCTGGTCCGCAAGTGGACCTATGATGACCACCTGTGCCCGACGGCCGCCGAGGTGCAGTCCTTCAGCACGGCCTCCGGCTACGGCGGCTCGACGCTGCAGCTCTTCAACAGCGGCAACTACGCCATGTTCATGATGGGGCGGTATGCGCTGATCCAGTTGCGCAAGTTCGGCCGGCTGGAGCTCGCGGTGTCGTGGCCGCCGAGCGGCGGCCTGCCCAACTGCTCGACGGGTACGCGCGCGGCCGGGATCTACAGCGGCTCCCAGCACCCTGAGCTGGCGCGGTACTTCCTGGCCTATCTCGCCAGCGAAGACTACAACATGCAGATCGTGCGGGACGCGGACTCGCAGCCGCCGAACCCGAAGTACACCCGGACCGAGGAGTACCTGCGTCCGAAGGACTACCCCAACGAGTGGGGCTGCCACGAAGTCTTCGAGGACGCGATGTGGAAGATCGCCATCGGGCCGGAGTACAGCCCGTTCGTCGTTCCCGACGCCGTCAGCCGGTGCGATGGCAACGCGACCGAAGCCTACATGTCCGGCGTGGTCAGCGCCGAGGCAGCGGCGCAGCAGGCTGCCGACCGCATCAACGCCGAGATCGCCCAGAACCTGCGTGACGACCCGAAGCTGCAGGCCAGGTACGATGAGCTGGCAGCCCGGCAGAAGCGGATTGACGACCTGAAGGCGCGAGGGGAGAAGATCCCGCTGGAGTGGGTGGACAACCACTTCCTGCGGCGCTACTACCAGTGGGCACGCATGGCCAGATGATGACCCCGAAGGACCGCCGACGACTGCTGACCGGCCTGGGCTTCCTGGCCCCCAACATCCTGGGGTTCCTGGCCTTCACGCTCATCCCCCTGGGCTTCAGCCTGGTCCTCGCCTTCACCAACTGGGACCTGCGCCACCACAACATGTTCAAGCAGGAACACCTCAAGTTCGTCGAGCTGGCGAACTTCTCACGGCTTCTGCACGAGCCGGACTTCTACAAGTTCCTGGGCAACACGCTGTTCCTGATGATGGGCATCCCGCTGTCCATCGGGGCCAGCCTCATCGCCGCGCTGCTGCTCAGCAATGACCTGAGCGTCGGGCGCAAGCGCGCCTACTGGACGGTGGCCTGCGGCTCCCTGCTGGCCGCGGCCTGCGTGATGCTCGCGTTGCTGGGGAGCGGGGCCAGCGCCATGACGCTGCTGATCGGCGGCGTGATCTGCCTACTGCTCCTCGGTGGCGCCTTCGGCGGCGCGACGACCTATCGCACCCTCTTCTACATCCCGCACTTCACGAGCGGCGTCGCTACCTTCATTCTGTGGAAGAAGCTGTACGCCCACGAGACCGGACCGGTGAACACGTTCCTGGCGGGGCCGCTGGAGCGTCTGACGGGCGTACTGCGCGGGCTGCCGGCGGAGCAGCTCTCCGCCGGCATGTGGGTGTGGCTGGCAATGGTGCTGGTGCTGCTGCTATTGGGCCTGCGGCGGTTGCGGCTGATGTGGGTCGAGGGCGAGTTGGCCTGGTGGCTGGCCCTCGCCGGCGCCCTGGGCCTGCTCGTGCCGATCGCGCTGTCGCTGCTGTGGGCGCCGGTGTTTGAGGCGAAGTTCGTCCTGGTCGTGGGGGCGGCGCTGATCGCGCTATTCCAGTTCTTCCGGGGGCTGACCTCGGCTCGGCTGCCATCGCTGGCGTCGAGCGGCTCGGGCTCGGCGGCGGCGCTCGCGGCGCTGTACCTGGTCGGCGAGTTCGTCGCCCTGGCGTTCGGGATACTGGCGTGCCGGCTGCCGGCGATGGCCCAGGCCGGCCTCCAGCCGCCCGAATGGCTGACGCACTACCACTGGGCCAAGCCCGCGATGATGATCATGGGCCTGTGGGCGGCGATGGGCTCGAACAACATGCTGCTGTATCTGGCGGGGCTGTCGAACATCCCGCCGGAGTTGTACGAGGCCGCTGACATTGACGGCGCCTCGCGCCACCAGCGGTTCTGGAACGTGACCTGGCCGCAACTGGCGCCGACGACGTTCTTCATCGTGGTGATGAGCGTCATTGGCGGGCTGCAGGGCGGGTTCGAGATCGCGCGCACGATGACCCGCGGCGGCCCCGCCGGCTCGACGACGACGCTGAGCTACTTCATCTACACCGAGGGCTTTGAGACCGGGCGCCTGGGCTACGCCTCGGCGGTGGCCTGGGTGCTGTTCGCGATGGTCTTTGTGGCCACGCTGATCAACTGGAAGTTCGGGAGCAGGCACGTCAATGACTGAGGCGTCGTTGGAGCGCGGGCTTTCCAGCCCGCAGCCGGCAAACGCGGTGTGGAGAGCGCGCAGTCCCTGGCTGCGTCAGCACCTGTCGCTGTCAGGCCTGCATCTGGTCCTCGTGCTCCTGGCCTTCACGATGGTGCTCCCGTTCGTGTGGATGGTCCTCACGAGTCTGAAGCCGCTGGGCGAGGTCGGCGTGGAGAACTGGCTGCCGACACAGGTGATGTGGAGCAACTACCGCGAGGTCTTCTCGGTCATCCCCTTCGCGCGGTTCTACGGCAACAGCATCTTCATCGCGGCCTGGGTCACGTTCCTGCAGGTCTTCACGAGCTCGCTGGCAGCGTTCAGCTTCGCGCGGCTGCAGTGGCCGGGCCGGGACAAGGTCTTCCTGCTGTACCTGGCCACGCTGATGCTGCCCGGGCTGGTCATGATGATCCCGAACTACCAGATCATGATCAAGCTGCACCTGGTAGACACCTATGCCGGGCTCATCATCCCGGCGGCCTTCAGCGCCTTCGGGACGTTCCTGTTGCGGCAGTTCATGCTGACGATTCCGACGAGCCTGGACGAGGCGGCCGAGATTGACGGGGCGAGCAAGTGGCAGGTGTTCTGGGAGGTCATCCTGCCGCTGGCGCGGCCAGGGCTGATCGCGCTCACCATCTTCACGTTCATCGGCACGTACCAGAGCTTCTTCTGGCCGCTGGTCATGCTCAAGACCGTGGCCAAGTACACGCTCCCCGTCGGCCTGCTCTTCTTCGATTCCACACAGGGCCAGTCCACCCATCTCATCATGGCGGCGGTGACGATGTCCCTGCTGCCCATGGTCATCCTGTTTGCGTTCATGCAACGCTACCTGGTGAGCGGGATTCAGCTCGGGGCGGTAAAGGGGTAGCCACAGAGCGCCTCCCCGACCGCCAGCTTCGCCAAGGAGAAGCCCCATGTGGCTCGTCCGCCTGCTGTGGTGCCTGATCCTCGCCGCCCTGCCTGCGGTATGTCTCGCTGAGGCCATCCCGACCACGGTCCGTGACCTGCCGCTGGACGTGATCGAGGCGCAACCCCTGCGCGCCACGATCGCCTACGACGTGCCGGCCGGCCTGGGCGCCGTACGCCTGCATGTGGAGATGAAGAGCCCGCGTCACAACACCGTGCTGCGCGGCCAGCAGTTCACCGTACAGGGCAAGGGTGAGGTCATCACCGAACTGGCCGCTCCGGCGCGCCACGAAGAGCCCACGGTGTACTTGGCGATCTGGTACGGCGAGGTCTGGACCGCCGCCATCGGGCCGATCATGACCACTGACACCGTGGCGGTGCTGTCCACGGCTGAGGCGGCGGCCGCCCGGGCACAGCAGGAGGCGGCGGTGAGCTGGCGCCACGAGCACGCCGCCGCCCTCGCGGCCGGCGGCGTGGCGGCCGTGCTGGTTGACGACCTGTCGGGCCTCGACGTGGGCTACGCGCGGCGCGTGCAGGCTGCACTGGAGCAGGCCGGCGTGCAGACGATCGCCCTGACCGCCGAGCAGGTCGCCAACCCCGGCCTCCTCACGACCGACCACTTCCACACCCTCGTCCTGCCCAATTGCGCCGTCTACCCGGCCTCCGGGGCGCGAGCCTTCGGGCGCTTCATCGCGCAGGGCGGCGACGTGATCGCCCTGGGCGCCCCGGCCTTCCGCCAGCCCCTGCGCCGCCTTGGCGACCGGTGGGTCACCGACGAGCAACTGCGGGACCTGAGAAGCAAGCAACCGACCGAGCGCCTGCTCTTCGACTTCGAGCGCGGCCAGGTCGCCGACTGGGGCCATACCTCCGGTGGCGGCTCGCCGGCGCGGTATGACGTCACCCCGGGTGGCGCCAACGGTACCGGACGGGCGCTGCACTGCGTGGTTCCGGGCTTCACCAGTTGGAACACCCTCGTCGCGCCGGCGCTGCCGGAGCCCCCCGGCAGCGACCCACTGCTGACGGTCCTCTGGGCCAAAGGCGACGCTGCGACCACGGCGCTGGCGGTGGAGTGGGTCGAGCGCGATGGCTCGCGCTGGATCGCGACCGTCCCTCTGACTACGCAGTGGCAGCGCTACGCCCTGGCGGCGGAGGACTTCCGGTACTGGCAGGACAGCGCCAGCAAAGGCCGCGGTGGCGCGGGCGACCGGCTGCACATCGGCAACGCCCAGAAGCTGACCGTCGGCCTGGCGATGACCCATACCCCGATGGGCAGCGGGCGCAAGGAGTTCTGGGTAGATGAGATCGGCGTGTCTCGCGATCCGGCCCCCGCGACCGAACTGCCCGGGCAGATGGACCTCGCCCCGGTCGAGCTCCTCTATCCCGAGTACAAGTTCCACCGCGTCAGCAACGCCGCCACGCTGCAGGTCAGCGACAAGCAGGTGTTGCTGCCCACAGATAGCCTGCCCGTCCCCGCAGGCCTGATGTCGGTGCAGCCCCGCCCACAGGGCACGGGCTTCAACAAGGAGCGCAAGTGGCGCTTCATCCCGCTGCTGGAGGCGCGTGACAAGTCCGGCGAGGTGTGCGGCACACCGGCCTGCCTGCTCATCAACCGCACCGGCCGCCTCCAGCGGTCCTGCATCGCCACCTTCGCACTGCCGCTGAGCGCGTGTGACAATACGCAGGTGCTGGGCATGGTGGCCCAGTTGGCGAAGCTCCTGCGGCAGGGCCGCTTCCTGCTTGAGGGCGGGTCGGAGTTCTACACCGTCTGGGACGGGCAGGACGTCACCCTGGGCGCCCGCACCATCGCCCTGACCGACGCACCCGCGCCAGAGTTGAACGTCGTCCTGACCGTCACTGACGGCAAGCGCGAGGTCTTCCGCTCGGAACAGCCCGTGCGCGACGGCGAGGCCAAGTGCCAGTGGCGCCCGGGCCACTTCGCCGCCGACACCTACCAGGTCTCATGCTCACTCCGCGACGCCGACGGCGCCCTGCTGGATTGGCTCTCGCACCCGCTGCTCGTCTGGCGCCCCTCGCCCCGGCCCGCGTTCATGACGGTCGAGGACGGCCAGTTCATGTTCCGCGGCAAGCCCTGGCGCGCCCACGGGGTCAACTACATGCCCTCCAGCGGCATCGGCATCGAGGACGGGCACTACTTCGAGAACTGGATGGGGAAGCAGGCCTATGACCCGGTGGTGATCGAGCGCGATCTGAGCCGCGTCGCCGCCGCGGGCCTCAACACGGTCAGCATCTTCTGCTACTACGAGGCCCTCGGGAGCCGCAACCTGCTGGACTGCCTCGAGCGCTGCCGGCGGCACGGCCTGATGGTCAACCTGTCCTTGCGCCCGGGCACACCGATGGACTTCCGCTGGGACGAGATGAGGGCGCTCATCGAGGGCTTCCGACTGGCCGAGAATGACACGGTCTTCGCCTATGACCTGGCGTGGGAACCGTCCTTTGGCGACTACCGCAACCGGCAGCGCTGGGATGTGGAGTGGGAGCAGTGGGTGGGGCAGCGCTACGGGAGCGTGGCGAACGCCGAGACGGATTGGGGCGTGCCCATCCCGCGCGCGGAGGGCAAGATCACCGGCCCCTCCAATGAGCAACTCTCTACCGAAGGCCCGCACCGGACCATGGTCTGCGGCTATCGCCGGTTTCTGAACGACCTGCTCGACCGCAAGCACGCGCGGGCCAATGGCCTCGTCAAATCCATAGACCCGCACCACTTCATCAGCTTCCGCATGTCCATCGCGGGCGACCCGACGGTGAATCCGGCCCGGATCGCCTATGACTTCCGCGGGCTGGCGCGCACCGTGGACATCATGGAGCCCGAGGGCTACGGGCGCATCGGTGACTGGGAGCGCGTGCGTCCCGGTCGTTTCACGGCGGACTACTCCCGCGCGATGGCTCCCGGCCGGCCGGTGATGTGGGCTGAGTTCGGCTGGGCGCCCTACCAGCGCGACGCCTGGGACATCTCGCCCCGCTGGCAGAGCGATGTCGCCGCCTTCTACGACCGCTTCTACCGCATGGCTGACGAAAGCGGCGCCAATGGCACGGTAGCCTGGTGGTATCCCGGCGGCTTCCGGTACGGGGAGAACTCCGACTACGGCATCATCAACCCCGATGGCTCCTGGCGCCCGGTGACGGAGATGATCCACCGCTGGGCCCCGCGCATGACCGCGACCCGGTCGCGCGCGGTGGACACGTGGCTGACGATTGATCCCGACGCCTCAGTCAAGGGAATCGTGGGGGCGTATGAGGCCGTCAAGGAGCGCTACTTCGCCCTGATCGAGGCGGGGCAGAACCCGGGCCTGCGGACCGATGGCTTCGGCCTGGACTCCGCCTCTGCGCCCCGCCGAGCAGTCGGCAACGTGCCGTACCGTCCCGGCCAGAACCCGCACAAGTACCTGAACGCGACCCTCGACCGGGTGGAGTACCGCAGCGCGGAGGGCGAGTGGCATGGCGTGGCCGAGGACGGTACGCTGCCCGCGACGGCCGGGCCGCTGGCGCTGCGCGTGACCGTGGGGAACAGCGGGGAGGCGCGCTGGCTCGCCCGCAGTGGCGCCACGCAAGTGAGCCTGCAGGTGACGGGCGCTGTAGCCGCCAGCGGGGTGCTGTCCGCCGACGTGGCCTCCATGGCCACCGTGACCGTCGCCGTGACGGTGCCGGTCCCCCTGGCGCCGGGCGCCGAGCTGAGGCTGCAGATGCACGCCGCCCCGGACATTGTGTTCGGAGATGTCGTCCGGCTGGTGGTCAAGTAGGCAGCCCGGGCGGCAGACGCCCCGGCGCCCCGGGCGCTGTGGAAGCCGATCAGTAGCCCGCCGCCCTGCACGTACCGGCGGATCGCTTGCTGTGTCTCGGGCGCCAGCAGCAGTTGCCCCTCGCACAACCCCCCGCCCCGCCTGCACGCCCTCGGCGTACGGTACCAGTCAGCCGCAGAGGCCGCCTGGGCGACCACCACCGCGATCAGAGCAACACCGAAGCGAGTGGACATCGTGCGCCTCCATCCGTGCGCCGCGCCAGCGCAGGGGCTCTCCACTGAAGCGAAATCGCCCCTTGACACCCCGGACTCTATGGTGTATCTGTTTATTACGCATGCGAATAGTTTGTTTACAATGAGTAATAACAACCGCAACAGTATGGCGGAAGGCACCGGGCACGTCCAGTCCCTTCTGCGCGGCCTGGAGATGCTGCGCCGGCTGGCAGCGTCCGATCACGGCCTGACGCTCCGCGAACTGACGGAGGCCATGGGGCTGAAGCAGGCGACTGTGTACAAGCTGCTGCAGACCCTGGTGGCCGCCGGCTTTGCCGAGAAGACGGCACGCCCGATCCACTACATGCTCAGCGCAGGGGCGCTGGAGCTGGCGGACGCCTACTGGGAGCGCTCGCTGCTGCAGCGGGCCGAGGTCGTGATGCGCGAGCTCTTCGAGTTGATGCGGACATACAACCCGGTGGTGGTGCTGGCGGAGGCGATCGGCGGCGAGGTGGAGACCGTGCTGCGCATCGGCCCCGAACGTCCGAACATCGTCGAGCGGCCACGGGGGCGGGTCATGCCGCCGTATGCCGGCGCCTGCACGCTCGCCTTCCAGGCCTTCTGGCCCGCCCAAGAGCGGGATGAGTACCAGCGCAGGCATCCCTTCTGGGAGCAGGGCGAGTACCTGTGGGAGACGCCGGAGCGGCTGGACGACGTGCTGAGGCAGACGCGCGACCAGGGCTATGCACTGCCGGTCTTCAGGACAAAGCGCGTGCAACTGGTCGCGGCGCCCATATACAGTGCAAAGAAGCAACTGGTGGCCGTGCTGGGCGCCAGCCTCTCCGACCAGGACCCTCCGGACAACTGGCCCGAACTCGTCCGCGAGGTCGTGGCCGGCGCCCGGCGGCTATCGGCCAGTGAATGAAGAGGAGTTGACTGATGCTGACTGCAGACAAGGTGAAGGCGCAGGCGCGGCTGCTGGGGGCCGACAAGGTGGGGATTGGCTCCATAGACCGCTGGGAAGGCGCGCCGTTGCAGATGGACCCCCGGCAGATCATGCCCGAAGCCAGGTCCATCATCTCGATGGCCTTCCGGGTCAACCGCGGCAGCCTGCGCGGGATTGAGGAGGGCACGTTCTTTTCGAACTACTCCTCGATGGGCTACGGCGGCCTGACGTACCTGTATATGCCCCTGGTGGTCATCAACCTCGCCAAGTTCATCGAGGATGACGGCTACGAAGCGATCCCGTACGGCCACCAGAGCGACTGGCGGGCCATTGACAACGAGGGCGGCTCGCGCCCGGGTTACAGTCGCCCGGTGCGCCCCGGCCAGGCGGCCCCGGACGTCATGGTCCACCAGCGCATTGCCGCCTATCTATGCGGCCTGGGCGAGATCGGCTACTCGAAGGTGCTGCTGACCCCGGAGTTCGGTCCGCGCCAGCGCGTGGGCATCGTCATCACCGAGGCGGAGCTGGAGCCGGACCCGATCTACGACGGCCCGCAGTTGTGCAACCGCTGCATGGCGTGTGTAAAGGACTGCCCGGGCAACGCGATCAGCGCGACGAAGACGGTCAAGGTGACGCTGGCGGGGCACGAGGTAGAGTGGGGCGAGCTGGACTGCCAGGCCTGCGGACTGGCCTTCACCGGCGGCGAGGTCGTGGGCGAGGGCGAAGAGGGCGAGTACCTGAAGGCGGAGGGGCGCAGCGACATTCGCCCCAGCAACATCAGCCCGTTCAGCCGCAAGCCGCGCAACCTGTACAACACCGGGCAGGCGATCTGCGGCGGCCAGGGCTGCCTGCGGGCCTGCATGATCGGGCTGGAGAGGCGCGGGGTGCTGCACAACAAGTTCCACCGCGAGTTCCGCCGCCGCCCGCCCTGGAAGGTGGACTGGTCGTCTGAACCGCCGACTGCGGAGGCTGCCCCGGGAGGCAAGGAGGCCGACTAGGGTCTCCGCGGGACCGTCACAGGACGCGATGCGATGGATCGCTTCCGGCTCCCATAGGGGAGCCGGAAGCGCCCGACTGAGCCAGGCAGATGCCGACTGGCGACACCACGGGCGGACGTATGGCGCCGCTCTGGCGCTGCACCGCGCCAGTGAGTGCCCGGCGGAGCAGTACGACACTGCACGCCGGCAGATAGCCGCACAGATCGCGAGGCTCGAGCAGGCGCGCGAGGCCTAGGACCCGCTACCTGCCGGGCACCCCGACGGGAGGCCGATCATGTTTCGCTTCAGATGGTCTGCTGGTGCCGGACGACGTGGCTTCACGCTGATTGAACTGCTGGTTGTCATCGCGATCATCGCCATCCTGGCGGCGATCCTCTTCCCGGTGTTCGCCAAGGCCCGCGAGAAGGCCCGGCAGACCTCCTGCCTGGCGCAGATCCGGCAGCTCGCCACCGGGTTCACGATGTACGTCCAGGACTATGATGAGACAATCCCGTTCTACCGCCAAGGCTCGACGAGCATCTACTGGTACCACATGCTGGCGCCGTACCTGAAGAACACGCAGATTCTCATCTGCCCCAGCCGGACACAGGTCGGTACGGTCCTGTACGGCTACAACTACGAGTTCTGGAACGTGTACTACCGCTCCCTGGCGCAGATCGAGGAACCCGCGGAGAAGGTTGTCTTCGCCGACTCCAACAACGCAGTCGCCCACTACCCCACCCGGACCGCTGCGACCTTCGACGCGTTCCTCAAGGGCATGAACGACGGAACCACGGCTAAGGCGCCGCACAATGACGGTCTCAACTGTGGCTTCTTTGATGGCCACGCCAAGTGGCTGGCCGCCTCCAAGGCCTACGACACCAAGTGGTGGAACCCGTGATGGGGCCGCAAGCCTGAGACGCCTCGACACGACAGCCGGCCCCGGCCTCGCCGGACCGATCACAGGGGAGACATCATGCGCGTCTGTTCGCTCGTGGTCGTCATGACACTGCTCGGAGGCGCCAGCCTCCAGGCGGCAAACCTGCTGCAGAACGGGGACTTCGAGGCCCCGGCAGCCGAGAGCCTTCCCGGCTGGTCGCTCAACGCTGAAGCCCGTCAGCAGAAGGTGTGGGCCGCGGCAACCGACCCGCATGCGGGCCGGCAGTGCCTCGCCTGGCGCTCCACCACGGCCACGCCGAAGGTGGGCGTGCTGAGCCAGGAGGTCGCCGTCGAGCCCGGCAAGCGCTACTCGCTGACCGTGTGGCTGAAGCGCGACTCGTTCGTCTACGGCACGGGCGTGGAGGTCCAACTCCTCAAGGGCGCCGGGTTGGTGGATACGCAGGAGGTGGCCTTCCGCGGTGTGACGTGGAGCCCGGTGTGCATGACCTTCAGCACTGGTGCGGCCAACCGCGCACGCGTGGCGATCACCAACCCCAACACCGGCGACTGGCGCATCACCGTGGGCCGCACTCTGTACGTGGATGACGTCAGCCTGGTGCCTGTGGACCCGGCCGACAACGTGGAGCTGAGTGCGGGCAACAGGCCGGCGCTGCAGGCGCGGGCTGAGTTCAAGCAGACGGGGCCCTACTATGTCTGGGCGCGGGTGCAGTGCGCCGGGAACAACGCCTTCACGCTCCAGGTGGGCGGCAAGTCCTACGACTTCCACTGCTACACCCGGGGCCAGTGGTACTGGCTGCGGCCGATCCTGCCCGAGCTGATCCTCGGCCAGGGCCCGCAGGACATCCGCCTTTCATCCGTGGGCGATGACATCCAGATAGACCGCGTCGTCTTCACCCTCGATCCCTTCTACAAGCCGCCCCAGGCCCGTGCCTTCATGGACCCGGCACAGGCCAAAGCCGCCCTGCTGCAGGCCGCCGGCCCGCCCGGCTCGGGCGCCGTGACGCTCACGGTGAGCGGGACGCTGCCGCCGGGCGTGTGGGGCCTGACTCAGGGGGTGCCCTTCCCCCAGGGCGCGCTACGCGACCCCGCCCGGGTCCGTCTGGCCGGACATCCGTGCCAGGCCGAGGCCCTGATGTGCTGGCCGGACGGCAGCATCAAGTCGCTGCTCATCAGCACGCTGGCCGCTGCCGGGGAGCAACTGGAGCTGACCTATGGCCCGGCCGTGACCACGGCCGCGGCCTCGCCGGCCGTGCGCGTGACCGACACGCCGCAGGCCGTCACGGTGGACACCGGCAAGCTCACCTTCCGCGTCCCGCGCGATGGCTCGGCCCTGCTGGCCGACATGCAGTGCGGCGGTCGGCGAATCGAGCGTGTGGACGCGCTGGTCAACCGTGACTTCACCTCCGCCGGGGTCGCCCCGCAGGTCCAGGTCGAGGAGGCGGGCCCGGTACGGGCGGCCATCCGCATCGCCGGCCAGCACCGCAGCCCGGCCGGGCAGAAGCTCCTCGACTACGTCGTGCGCGTGTACGCCTATGCCGGCGCCGACAGCGTCGAGATCGAGCACAGCTTCATCCAGAACGAGGGCAAGCCGAAGGTGGAGCTGTCGCAGGTCGCCCTCCGCCTGCAGACCCCGCTAACCCGCTATGCGCTGCAGGTAGGCGAGAAGCCCGTCGCGGGCACGCTGGCGGGCGGGCCGGTGGAGTTGGCTGCGGCCCTGACGAGCAACCCCAAGGCCAACAACGACTTTCCCTATCAGGTGACGCAGGGGGCGCAGAAGCTGGCCGCGGGCACGCAGGCCGAGGGGCGGTTCGTGTGCGACGACCTGTGTGTGACGGTGCGGGACTTCTGGCAGAACGCCCCGCGCAGCCTGCGTGTTGCCCCCGCTGGTCTGGAGATCGGGCTGGTGGGCGCGGCCATGCCGTTCTACATCGGCATGGCCAAGACGAGTCATGTGCTCCTCAGCTTCAACGACCCGGCGGCCGCGGAGGTGTTTGCGCAGCGGCCGCTGCTGCTCGCGCCGGCGGAGTGGACGTGCGCCAGCGGCGCCCTGAACGCCCGCCCGGCGCCCCGACGCGAGGGGCAGTTCCCGGCCTACGAGCAGTGCATGGATCGCGCCCTCGCCGACTGGGCCAAGCGCACCCGTGACGCGCAACTGAAGCCCGGCTGGGGTGGGATGCTCAACTACGGTGACGCCGTATACTCCTCGGGCGGTCTGAACATGGAGACGGCGCTGGACGAGGGCGCCATGGTGCAGTTCTTCCGCACCGGCCGCCGCGACTGCTTCGACTTCGCGGACGCGATGATCAACCACTACACCGACATTGACCTGTGCCATGCCGGGGCCAACGCCGGCCTGCTGTATGCGCACGGCCCGCACAGCCGTACCTCGCTCGAGGCCGTGCGCGACGGCATCAACGGGCACTCCTGGTACAACGGCGTCATCCAGTACGCGTGCTTCACCGGTTCGCGCCGGATCCTGGAGACCGCTCCGCTGGTCGGCCGTTACTACGCGACCTATCCCTTCCCGCTGCAGCCGTACATCCACTACTGGCGGCAGATCGGCTGGAAGTGCATGGACCTGGTGCAGGCCTACCAGGTGACGGGCGACGTGCAGTGGCTGGGGGCGGCGCTGGAGGATGTGCGGGTACACGAGTACCAGCGCGATCACCTCGTGACGCTCTGGCCTTACATGTACGCCACCGGGATGAAGGCGCTGCGGATGTACTACGACAGCACCGGCGACCCCGAGGTCCGGGAGCTGTACCTGCAACTACTTGATGGCTTCCTGCACCTGCGCGAACGCCCCGACGACACCGTCAACGGCGAGTGGCCGAAGGCGCCGGGGATGCTGCTGGGCAACTTCCCGAACGACCGGAGCTGCCTGTTCTACAATGAGCCGGCGCAGGCGACGTGGCTGACAGGCGACCGGCGCTTCCTGAAGCTGGCCGGCGACGATCTGAACTGGCAGTTGGTGTTCGGCCTCAGCGACCCGACGCTGCTGAGCGGCTCGGCCGACCTGGTGCGCGGGATGCAGGAGGCCGGCATCGCCGAGCCGCGCGTCCGCGACAGCCTGCCCTCCGTGACCATGACGCCGTGGCTCGAAGGCGCGGACAAGCTGCCGCAGTACGACCGTCCCACGATCGTCTTCCAGGTCAATGAAGCGCAAGACCAGGCCTTCGAGGTCGTCCTGTTCAAAAGCTCCCTGCGCAAGTACACCGATGACTGCCGTGGCCGGGCGACGCTGCATGCGCCCGATGGCAAGGCCGTCGGCGAGCAGCCGGTCCATACCGGCGGGATGAACAAGTTCCACTTTGCCGTGCCTGCCGATGGGCAGACCGGCCTGTACACGCTGGTGGTCTCTCTGGACGACTACTGGCGCTGGACGCTGGCGCAGGTGGATGTGGACCTGAAGGCCGGCACCCACGTTCTCGGCCTGCGCCCGCGCTACGATCGCATCTTCCTCGACCAGCTCTGCGTGGCGAAGGCCGGGGGGTTCTTCCCGACGCTCATGGCCCAGCCCGGGCCGGAGGCGGTCATGATCGAGGCGGAGACCGGCCCGCTGCCGCCGGACTTCGTCCTCGTCAAGGATGCCTTCGCCAGCGGAGGCGTCTGCGTGCGCGCGACGAAGGGTGACAGCGGCAGCACTCTGGAGCGCACCTTCAGCGTCCCGGCCGACGGCACGTACCGGCTGTTCGCGCGGATCTGGAAGCCGCAGTCCGACCTGCTCAACGTAACCGTGGACGGGCAGGGGCAGTACGTGCTGCAGGGCGTGCACGACATGGACAACAACACCTTCCCGACCTGGTCGCTGGGCTGCAGCCTGGGTGATGGCAGCATCGCCCGCTACTGGCTGGGCGAGCCCGTCCGCAACGCCGCCCCCTACAGCGCTGCGTACGTGAAGCCCACACCGGCGCTGCAGCGCTAGGGCGCCGCGCCATTCCGTTGGCAGGTGAACGCATCGTGACGACCCCCTCGTGGATCGCCCCCGGCCGGTTGCGCTGGGTCTGGGCTCTGTGGGAGCCGATTGAGCTGTACATGCGCGGGGGCTATGGGGCCGGCATTGGTGACGGCCGCGCCACCGGCCACTGGGTGCGCCGCTGGTATGAGCGCATGCACAGCGACGAGATCCTCGACCAGTTGGCCGAGGCGGGCGTCAACCTGCTGACGACCCACTACTACAAGGGCTTCGGCTTGCAGGCGGAAGCGGCCGAGATGGCCCGCGCCGCCGACTTCACCCGGCGGGCCCACCGGCGCGGCCTCCGGGTCCTGGGCTACCATCAGTTCAGTTCCGTCATCTATGAGACGATGTTGGACGAGGTGCCGCACCTGCGGGACTGGATCCAGCGCGCGCCCGACGGGAGCCTGCGCACCTACGGCGGGGCGCCCTGGCGCTGGATGGCCTGCCCCAGCCACGACGACTTCATCGCCTACCTCAAGCGCGTCATGACCTCCTGTGTCGTGACCCATGGCCTCGACGGGGTCGAGTTCGACGGCACCGCCTACGACTGCCACTGCGACAACTGCCAGCGGCTCTTCCGCCAGTACCTGACGGAGCGCCACCCCGAACCCCTGGAGCGCTTCGGCCTGCCCCATTTCCGCCACGTGCGCATCCCGCCGGTCTGGGGCGCCAAGGATCCGCTCTGGCAGGAGTGGGTGCGCTTCCGCATGCAATTGATGGGCGACCGTCTGCGCGAGTTGCGGGAGTACGTCCATGGGCTGAACCCCGAGGCGGCGTTGGTCACATACGAGGACTCGCCGGCGCTGCACAAGCGGACACGCACGCGACTGCTGCCCGACTGCGGCGACACCCTGGACCTGGCGGTCGCCGAGAGCCACGACATGCCGCAGGTGCTCGACGGGCAACTCATCACCAAGGCCCGCCACTTGCAGGAGGGCACCGCCATCGGACGGCTCGTGCTCTCGACCGACTGGCTGCGGCAGGCCGGCGGCGGCACGCGCCTGCCGTCTGAGGCGCGGCCGGTGGAGCTGGACATGGCCGAATGCCTGGCCTGCGGGGGGCATGTGCTCACCGCCACCTGGGCCCTGCGCTCCGGGGATAGGCGCGACGGCTCCGCCTTCTTCGAGTTGCCCGAGTTCCACCAGGCCCTGCGCCGGTTCATGGGCTTCGGGCGCGACCACGAGGCACTCTATGCGGGGGCTGCGCCAGCGGCCAACGTGTGGGTCTACCACGGCCTCGATGCGCTCTGCTTCGACCACGCCCACGCCTACAACAGCATCCTGGGGTGGGAGCAGGCGCTGCTGGGCCGGATCGGCTTCCGCATGGCCAAGGAGCACCACCTGCCGGAGTTGGGGGCGCGCGACGTGCTGGTGGTGGCCAACCAGACGTGCCTGAGCGACGCGGAGTGCGCGGCGCTGCGCGCCGCCGTCGCGCGTGGCGTCAAGCTCGTGCTGACGGGCGCCACCGCCGACTGTGACGAGGACTTCCGGCAGCGCGAGCAGTCGCCGCTGACCGATCTGGCCGATCACCCACGGGTCCGAGCCTTCGCCGTCTGCCCCGGCGCCACTCCCCAGCCCGAACACGAGGCCGGGGGCTGGATGAGGCCCGTCCTGCCTGAGCAGGCCGAGCGCATGCGCGAGACGGTCCGCAAACTCGCGGCTGAGGGTCTGGCGGTCGAGCTAGCGCCTCCGGCAGAAGCCTATGTGGACCTCTACCACACCGCGGGTGGTGTCGTGGCACACGTGGTGCACTATGGCGCGGGGGCTCCGGCGGGCGCGCGCTTGCGCGTGGCGCCGTGGCTGGCTTCAGGCGTGGCGCTGCTGCATTCGCCCTTCTGCTCCGCCGCCGTAGAGCTGCGGCCGGATGGCGACGGCTGGCTGAGTCTGCCTGACGACTGGGGATGTTACGCCGCCGTGGAGTTCGCGAGGTAGCCCTGATGAGGCCCCGTTCCTGTGCCGTGCTGCTTGCCTGTGTGGTCATGTCGGCGGCGCTGGCGGCCGACGAACCCGTGCCCACCGTCCCGGGCATCACGTTGCAGGACTTGCGCGTGCCCTCGTCCGTGGATGGCAAGGAGCAGCCGGTGATCGTGGGCGTGCCTGACAAGTACGACCCCGCCCAGCCCACCCCGCTGCTCGTCGGAGTGCATACCTGGTCGGCGACCTACATGCTCTATGCCAAGCCGCTGGGGACGGCCTGCGCCGAGCGCAACTGGCTGCTCGTGCTACCGCACTTCCGCGGGCCCAACACCACCGGCAACCCGGCCGCGCGCGAAGCCGGCGGCTCGCTGCTGGCGCAACATGACATCGTGGACGCGGTGCGCTACATGCAGGGGAAGTACAACGTGGACCCACGACGGATCTACGCCATGGGGGGGTCGGGCGGCGGCCACATGTCGCTGTTGATGGCCGGCAAGTACCCGGACCTGTGGGCCGGGGTGTCGAGCTGGTGCCCCATCACCAGCCTGCGCGAATGGCACGAGCAGCCTGACAACGGCTATGCGCCCCACATTGAGGCCGTCACCGGCGGCAAACCAGGGGCGAGCCCCGAAGTGGACTTCGAGTACCTGCGCCGCAGTCCGCGCACGTTCATCACCAACGCCGCCAACACCAACGTCTTCATCGGGCATGGCGACAAGGACTCGCTCATCTTCAATGGCCAGACATGGAAGACCTATGAGGTCCTGCGGCCGCTGCAGCACCGGGTCGAGTTCTACAGTTGGTCCGGGGGGCACCAGATGCTCAACAGTCGGGCGCTGGACTGGCTCGCTGCGCAGACCCGACCGGTGGCCCCGCCGCTGCAGCAGCATCTGGTCAGCGATGAGGGCAAGTGGTACTTCTGGGCCTACGTCGAACCCGATGCGCCCCTGACCCTCGCCCAGTGCGACGCGATCGTCTCCCCGGCCACCGCCGCCGCGCGCAACAGGCCGGCCGCACCGGCCCGGTGCCAGTTGACGGTGGCCCACGCGCGCGTCGTGCGGCTGAAGCTGCGGGAGTTGGGGCTGGGGGAGATCAGGAGCGTCACCTGCGACGGCCAGCCGCTGGCGGCGAGCGCGTACACGGTGGCTGACGGCACGTTCGAACTCAGGCCGGCCGCCCCGCAGCAGACCGCCTACGTGTTGACCTTCTGAGGACGTGCCGGTACCAGAGACGGGGGTGGGTCACCCGCTCACGGCGCCGGCAGCATGGTCCAGACGGACTTGCAGCTACCCTCCCTCGTGGCGACGTTCTGGAACAGCATGGGATCGTCCCAGTTGCGCCTGGTCTCCTGCAGCGGCTCGAACAGGTGAGGCTGGGGCGTTGGCCACGCCCGCCTGTGGGCGATGTCCGGCCAGAGCCGCTGGTAGCAGTCGGGAGTCGTCGTGACGAAGGCAACGAACTGTGACCCCACGATGTCATCGTCGTCGTGCATGTGCCCCATCCGGTTGACCAACGGAACGCCTCCCCCCATGAAGCTGTAGAACCCATCTGCCGTTAGCTGTGCCTCCGACGACTGCTCGACGACCCGTCGGAGATGGACGGTCATGGTGTTGACGCACGCCTCGACTTCACCGACCACGTCGCCCCAGGGGGTGTCATCTCTCTCGATGCAGGTGATGCACACGCCCAGGAGCTCGGGGTGCCCGCCCGCTCGCTGTTCCGCATCCGACAGGATCGTGACGTTCGGGAACGTGGTCAGCGCCTGCTCGGCACTGATGACCGCCTCTTCTCCCCGGCCCAGTGAGTGGGTGTGGTACAGCGCGTCGGATGGCCACCACACCCGCGTGCTGTTGGGTGTCTGGAACCGCGAACGGAAGGCGATGGGGATGAAGTAGATCTCGTCATTGGTCGTCTCGTTCTTGACGACGTCAATCACCCGGATCAGGTGAAAGCGCCACGTCCTGGCCGGACTGGTCGGGGTGGTGGGGCCGGCCACGGTCGCAATGGGGCGGCTGCGGGCCACGCGCACATCGCCGCGCCGGGGCTCGGGTGCGGTATCGCGCGTGAAGGCCGCCAGGTCCGCCTTCCCGTCACCGTCGAAGTCGCCGACCCTGGGGACCTGCTCCCCCGAACAGAAGCTCGTTTGGACCACGCGAGGGTCCGCGAAGCCGGCGCCATTGCTCGCCGCGCACTTCACCTCGCCGTTGGCGCGGTTGAAGGTGAACAGGTCGCACTTGCCGTCGCCGTTGAGGTCGCCCGGCTCGATGACCTCGTTGGCGCTGGACAGGCGCGCCTGCCAGGGGCTGGAGTCGCCAAAGCCGAAGTTGTTGGTGCCGCGGGAGAGGGCCACATACACTTGCCCCGCGTTCCAGGCGCCGCCGGCGGCGATGGCACAGGTGGCGATGTCCTCACAGCGGTCGCCGTTGAAGTCCCCCACCACCGGGACCTCCGCCCCAACGCCAAAGAACTCGTGCGCCTTGTACGCCGGGCTGAATCGGCCGGTCTCGGCCAGTGCCAGGTAGACGTCACCCTCGGCCTCCCCGGTGCGGGTGCTCATGTAGAAGGCGATGATGTCGTCCTTGCCGTCGCCGTTGACATCCCCCACGGCCGGTGTGGCGCCGCCCCGGCAGAAGTCCGTGTGCCACACCGACGACGGCCCGAAGCCACTGCCGCTCGCTAGCGCCACATAGACATCCCCGGCCCCCGGCTCCCCCTGCGTGTCGCGCACGAACAGGGCGATGTCGTCCCGGCGGTCGCCATTGAAGTCCCCCACCAGCGGCACCTCGCTCCCGATGCAGAAGAACTCGTGCCACTTGCTGAGCGGGCCGAAGCGGAGACGGTCCGACAGGGCCACCCCGACGTCACCGCGCCCCGGCTCGGGCTTGGTATCCCGGATGAACACCACGACGTCATCGGCGCCGTCACCGTTGAAGTCGCCGATGAGGGGGACCTCCTGGCCCACGGCCAACAGGTCGTGCCAACACGTCACACTCACATAGGCCTGCCCCCAGACTCCGGTGGTCGCGAGCACGCCGACGACCATGCAGACAGGCAGGAGAGCCCATCTGGCTGACCTCGCACACGGCCGCATTGGTCTCACCTCTATCCCTCGTGGGGTACTTGACGCGGTCTGCCCCACGCCGCAAGCACGCCACGGCGCGGTGCCGCGCGCGGCCCCCCGGCCTCGGGAGAACTGGCGAACCCTCCGGCTCCCTCTGCGCCGCGGGGAGGCAGTCTCCGGATGACCGCCGGGTAGTCAGTGCTGTGACGTGAGCGTCGAGGTCAGAAGAAGAGCCGGACCATTCCCTGACGAGTCTATAGCACCCTCCACCCAGAGTCAAGCAGTCACATACCACAGTACAGCCATGTGTGTCATCCTGGTGGGGGAATCGCCTGCCCGGCGCCCTTGACCGGGGGCGGAGCGGTCCGCCCCTCACAATCTGCAGCAAAAAAGGCCGCACGAGAGGAGGGAGGAACGCGGGCTAACGGCGAACAATACACACACGATAGTAGTACTCATTCGTCTGGAGGTGTGCTTCAACATGCGACGAGGCTTCACCCTCATTGAGTTGCTGGTGGTCATCGCGATCATCGCCATCCTGGCGGCGATCCTGTTCCCCGTCTTCGCCAAAGCCCGCGAGAAGGCGCGGCAGACCAGTTGTCTGAGCAACCTCAAGCAGCTCGGGCTAGCCATCATGCAGTATGCGCAGGACTATGACGAGAGGATCATCGGCTACGTCGGCGGCACCGGCAATCCCAGCCCGGCGTGGTACCAGGTCGTTGAGCCCTACATCAAGAACACACAGATACTGGCGTGCCCCAGCGCCAACCTGGGCAGCAACGCCTACGGCTGGAACAACGAGCTGAGCGGCAGCACCGCCATCGGCACCATCTTGCAGCCGGCGGCCACGGTCCTGGTGGCCGACGCGGGCCGCTTCGTCTACCCGACCCCGAGTGACATGGACCCGGGCACCTGGGTCCTGAACGGCAACTGCCACTGGCAGATCACCTGGCCGGGGTCCGGGCCCTGGGCGTCCGGCAGTTGTCAGGGTACCTGTACGCGACGCATCCATATCCGCCACAACGATGGTCTGAACGTGACGTTCTGCGACGGCCACGCCAAGTGGTACAAGCCCATGCCCCTCATCGGCTTCCCCAAGGGCGACGCCAACTGCCTGTGGGACAAGACCTAGCCTCCGCCGCGAGCCACAGGGCGGGCGCTTCCCCCATCGGGAGCGCCCGCCTATCGTTTGTGCCGCCCCCTAGCTACCTCGGCGCAGCGCTGACTCCATGGTCGCCGCACCCGACGCAGATCACTGCCCCTGCGGGGAGGCCGCACGCGCCCGGCGGGGAAATCAGCACCGACCTGGTGAACCGTGCGGCGGTCGCTGAGGTCCCGAGACGCTGATTGTGCAGATGGTACGAACCCGGAGGAGTTCACATGACCGGCCACTATGTTGTCGTTGAATCAGTCGGAACGGCGGTGCTGAAGCCGTTCGAGGTCCCGCCGCCCGGGGCCGGCCAGGTGCTGGTCGAGACCGACTACACCGTCGTCAGTGCCGGCACGGAGCGAGCCAATCTGATCGCCCTGCCCAACACGCCCGGCACTTTCCCCTACTACCCGGGCTACTGCGGCGTCGGGCGCGTGACGGAGGCGGGGGAGGGTGTCGAGAGCGTCGCGGTCGGCGACCGGGTACTGCTGACGTTCTCCTCGGGACACCGCTCCCACACGGTGCAGCGGGCGGCCGACCTGACGGTGGTGCGCGACGAGCGCGTTGCGTCGCTCGACGCCGCCTTCGTCCCCATCGCCGCGATGGGCCTGCAGGGCGTGCGGAAGATCAAGCTCGAACTGGGCGAGTCGGCCATGGTTATCGGGCTGGGGCTGCTGGGCATGTTCGCCACCCAGTCGGCGCGGATCGCCGGGGCCGTGCCCCTGATCGTGACCGACTTCGACCCGCGCCGCCGCGACCTGGCCCTGCGGCTGGGCGCCGATTATGCCTTCGCGCCCGACGAGGCGAACCTGGCTGAGAAGATCAAGGAGCTGACCTACGGCCAGGGCCCCAACGCGGTGGTCGAGGTCACCGGTGTGGCCGCCGCGCTGCAGCAGGCGCTGACATACGTGGCCTGGCAGGGCCGCGTGAGCTTACTGGGCTGCACGCGCATTCCCGACGCCAACATTGACTTCTACCAGTACGTCCACCGGCGCGGCGTGTCGCTGATCGGGGCCCACACGATGGTGCGGCCGCAGGTGGACTCCTATCCGGGCTACTGGACGGCGCGCGATGACTATCGCGCGCTGCTGGCGTACCTGGCCGCCGGGCGGATGCAGGCGCAGCCGATCATCTCCGAGATCGTCTCACCCGAGCGCGCGCCGGCAATCTACAGCCGCCTGGCCGAGGACCCGCACCCACCGCTGGGCATTGTCTTTGATTGGCAGGAGCTACGATGAGCAAGATCAAGATCGGGCAGATTGGCGTTCGGCACGAACACGCCTCGGGCAAGATGGATGCACTCAGGCGGCTGACGGACCATTACGAGGTCGTCGGCCTCGTCGTCGAGGAAGGCGCCGCCGAGGCCGCACATGGGATCTATGACGGCGTCCCGCGCATGACCGAGGAGGAGCTGTTCAGCGTCCCCGACCTGCAGGCCATCGCGGTCGAGACGGACATGAAGGACCTCGTGGCCACGGCGACGCGCTGCATGGAGCGCGGGCTGCACATGCACCTGGACAAGCCCGGCGGCGAGGCCATGGAGCCCTTCCGCCGCCTGGTGGACGGCTGCCGCGAGCGCAGCGTGGCCCTCCAGCTCGGCTACATGTACCGCGTCAACCCGGCGATCGGGCTGTGCTTCCGCGCCGTGCGCGAGGGCTGGCTGGGCGACATCTTCGAAGTCCACACGGTGATGAGCCGGTGGGATGATGACACCTATCGGCGCTTTCTCCTGCGCTTCCCGGGCGGGGCGATGTTCAACTTCGGCAGCCACCTGATTGACCTGGTCGTCGCCATGCTCGGGCGGCCCGACAACGTCGTCTCCTTCCAGCGGGCCACCCGCGAGGACGGGCTCACGGACAACGGGCTCGCCGTGCTCGAATACCCACGCGCCACGGTCACGATCCGAGCGGCGATTGTCGAAGTAGACGGCATGAGGCACCGCCGGCTGATCGTGTGCGGGACGAAGGGCACCGCCGAGGTCTACCCGCTGGAGCGCCCGTGGAACGGCTACGCGGACCCGCTCCAGGTGCGGCTGACGCTGCAGGAGGCAAACGCGGAGTATGCGGCCGGCACCCACATGGTGGATGCCGGCGTGATGAACAACCGCTATGACGACCAACTGATCGAGCTCGCGCGCATCATCAACGGTGAGATCGAGAACCCGTATCCGTACGACCACGAGCTGCTGGTCGAGGAGGTCGTCCTCGCCGCCGCGGGCTACATGCGGTGGGGCGAGTAGCGCCCGGATCTGAAGCGGCGCCGCTGAACACAGACTCACCTGGAGCCAACGATGCATGCAGTCCTGATCGCAGCCGACCAGTCGCTTGTCTGGAGCGAAGTCCCCGACCCGACGCCCGGGCCTGGGGACGTCGTCATTGATGTCCACGCCGCGGCGCTCAATCGCGCCGACCTGATGCAGCGGGCGGGCAACTACCCGCCGCCGCCGGGCTGGCCGGAATGGATGGGCCTGGAGGTCGCGGGCGTCATCAGCCACGCCCCGACGGGCGGCCGGTTCCGCGCCGGCGACGAGGTCTGCGCGCTGCTGGGCGGGGGCGGCTATGCCGAACGGGTAGCCGCGCCGGCGGGGATGGTCCTGCCGATCCCGGAAGGCCTCACGATGGTGCAGGCCGCCGCGATCCCCGAGGCCTTCGCCACCTCGTATCTGAACCTGTGCATCGAGGGAGGCCTGCAGGCCGGGGACACGGTGCTCATCCAGGCCGGGGCCAGCGGCCTGGGCATGGCGGCCATCCAACTGGTGAAGGCGCTCGGGGGCACGGTGATGACGACCGTGAGCACCGAGGAGAAGGCGGCGTTCGTGCGCGCCCTCGGCGCGGACACCGTCGTCAACCGCACCACCGACGACCTCGCGGCGGCCATGGAAGCGCACCCGGTGGACATCGCGCTCGACTGCATCGGCGGCCCGGACCTGGGGCGCTGCGTGGAGAAGATGGCCCTCGGCGGTCGCTGGATCGTGATTGCGACGCTTGGCGGCCCGAAGACCGAGTTGGATGCGAACGTGTTCTTCCGGCGGGGCCTCCGACTGATCGGCAGCACCCTCCGCAGCCGCACGCCCGAGATGAAGGCCGAGATTCTGGCCGGGCTGGAGCGCGTGCTGTGGCCCGCGTTCAGCGCCGGCACAATCAAGCCGATCATCCACGCCACGCTGCCCATGACGCAGGCCGCAGAGGCCCACGCCATCCTGCAGCGACGCGAGAACCTGGGCAAGGTCGTGCTGACCAGCGGCTAGGTAGTCGGCACGCGAGGAGTGACACGATGGACTTGCAGGGCAAGGTCGCAATCGTCACCGGCGCCGGGCAGGGCATCGGCCGAGCCATCGCCCGACGCTTCGCCGCGGACGGGGCGGCGGTCGTCGTGGACGACATCAAGCTCGATGATGCCCAGGCCGTGGCCGATGAGATCGCGGCCGCCGGTGGCCGGGCTCGGGCGGCCGTGGCGGACGTCACCCAGAGCGACCAGGTCCGCGCGATGGTCGCCGCCACACTCGACGAGTTCGGGCAGATTGACATTCTGGTCAACAACGCCGGCGGCGGCGCGGCGCTGCTGGGCAAGAACAGTGCGTTCAAGGACGCCGCCGAAGAGACCTGGAAGTGGGTCATTGACCTGAACCTCCACGGCACGATGATCTGCACCCAGGCCGTGCTGAACCACATGGTCGAGCGGCGGGCGGGCAAGATCATCAACTTCGGCTCCATCGCCGGCGTCGGCGGGCTGCTGAACTGGACCGACTACGCCGCGGCGAAGGGCGCGATCATCGCCTTCACCAAGTCGCTGGCGATGGAGGTCGGCGAGTACGGCATCAACGTCAACTGCCTGTCGCCCGGGGCGATCATGTGCTATGGCGAGCGGGACTGGACGCACGGCACGTGGCTGCGGCGCGGCGGGTGGCCCGAGGAGGTCGCGGCCCTCGCTGCCTTCCTCGCGTCCGACGAGGCCAACTACATCACTGGCGCCAACTACATGATTGACGGCGGTCGCACGCTCGGGCCGCTGCGTTAGTGCCGCGCCCGCGGGGGCGTTGGCGAGCCAGTAGGGCAGGCGGCTCGCCTGCCTGGCGCGGGCGGGCCGCCCGCGCTACTGGGTCATTGCGCTGAACTCGTAGACGCAACGCTGGAGCACCCACTCGGAGAAGCACCATGACCAGCCAACTGCGCGGCAGCTTCATCGCTACCGGCAACGTCCGCAACGCGACTTCGGCCTGCCACGACTATCCGCTCTCCCTGCTGCTCTCAATGTGCCGCGCGGCCATCGCGAGCAACAACCGCGTCTTCATGTATGGCGACCGGCTGATCCGCGCCAACCCCCACTGGGTCCGCGATCATGTGCTGACGATGAAGGGCTTCCGCTACTTCGAGCCCGACCTGACCAGCTTCCTGGACCTGATGCTCGAGACCCAGACCGAGACCGGCTTCTTCTACGAGATCATCGCCCCGCTGACCGACGGACACTCCGGCGACTACGGCCCCGACACCTGCTGCCTGCGCACCCCCGAGAACGGCTTCGGTCTCGCGCGGCTCGAACTCGAAGCCGACATCGAGTACCTGATGGTCGAGGGCGTCTACATGATCTGGCAGGCGACCGGGGATGACGAATACCTGCGGCGCAACGTGCCGCGGCTGGAGAAGGGCCTGCGCTATCTGACCAGCGACCCCAAGCGCTGGGAGCCGACCTACCAGCTCGTCAAGCGGCCGCGGACGATTGACACGTGGGACTTCCTCGACCGCGCCTCCTCCAGCACCGACCGGGCGATCCACGACGACGACCCGATGGGCCTGATGCACGGCGACAACACGGGGCTGTACCAGGCCGAGCTGCTGCTGGCCAAGATGTACCGGCAGCTTGGACAAGAAGCGGAAGCCGCCGGGTGGGAGACCGAGGCTGCGGCGCTGCGCGAGCGCATCAACCGGCACCTGTGGAACGGGCGGTTCTACAAGCACTTCGTCCGGCTTGACGACACCGACTACGGGGTAGATGAGACGTGGCAACTCAGCCTGTCGAACGCCTCGGACATCAACCGGGGCACCGTCAGCTTCGACATGGCCCGGTCCATCATCCACGAGTACCGCGGGATGCGCGACAAGTTCGGCGGAGAGCTGGACGACTTCCGCAACCTGGAGCCACCGTACCCGCGCTTCCACGAGCGGAACGCGGGTGAGTACGTCAACGGCGCCATCGCGCCGTTCGTGGCCGGGCAGTTGGCGCTCGGCGCGTTCGAGTTCGGCGAAGAGGCCTATGGCGCGGACATCCTGTTCCGCATGGGCCGGAAGATGAGCCGCGAGGGCAAGGTGGCGTTCCTGTACAGCTACGCCGGGCAGGACATCGGCGGCGGGCCGCGCTGCTGGTGTGGGGCCGAGTTGATGAACGCGCTGGCCGTCGGCCTGGCCGGCGTGCGGGACCAGGGCGCACTGTTCCGGCACGTCGTCCTATCGCCGCGCTGGGTCGCCGCCGGGGAGCCGCAGGCCCATGTCCGGCTGGAGTACGCCGTGTCGGGAGCGTACGTGGAATACCACTTCGCCCATGACGAGGCGCAGCGGCGCCTGACCTTCACGCTGCTATCGGGCCACGACCGCGCCGACCTGCGGCTGCTGCTCCCCCCCGGCACGGACGCGAGCCGCGTCACGCTCAACGGCGCGCCGGTTGAGGCCGGCAGCGAGTTGGTGGCCGAGAGCCGTTACGTGACGTTGGCTGACCTGCCGGCCGGCGCGGTGGTGGAGGTGACATACGCCGAGGCGTGAGGAGGGCGGCCCGGCGGAGTGTCCTCCGCGGCGGCGCCTCGCACTATGAGGCCGCAGGACAGCGGCGCCAGTCACGGGCTGCGCGCCAGCTCGGACGACAGGGCTGTCAGGCGGCGTCGCAGTGCGGCCACGCGCCGGGCGAGCGTGCGCGCGGCGAAGGCCTCGGTCTGCGGGCCGCCGCCCCTCAAGTCGCGTTCGGCGCGCTCCAGGTCGCGGGCCGCATAGGTGCAGCGCAGGAAGGCCTTCGCGACCGGCGCAGTCATCGGCGGAGGCGTGCGCAGAGCCAGCAGCGGCGCCACGTCTGCGGGCAGGGGTACGCCGTGGCGGTCACAGGCCTCGCGGATTCGCAGCGGCTGCTCCGGCCAGATGATCTTGGGCACCGGGCTTCACTCCTCGACGGCAGGGCTGTAGCGCGTGCCGAGGAATACGTTACGAGCGAGACCCCAGTCCAGGTTGTCCAGGACGGCCCTCTCCGCCCTTAGCAGCGGCTGCTTGCGGTGGCTGTGGGCGCTGCAGGTCGGCACGCACAGGGCCATGCACGAGCCGAGCGCCGGGCCGATGGCCTGCGCGCAGGACATCGGCACAAACGTGGGCTTCATGGGAGATGCTCTCCTGTGGTACGTGTACGCCCGGCGCCAGTTGCCGGTGCGCTCGCGTAGTATAGCACCAAGCGCCCGTAGCGCGGCGCCTAGACAGAATCTCAGCATCAGCAGAACAGGCGGTGCCTGGCATGGAGTTCCAGAACCAGACGGCCATTGTGACGGGAGCGGGCTCCGGCATGGGACGGCTCACCTCCGAGCGGCTGGCGGAGGAAGGCGCGAATGTCGTCGTGGTGGAGGTGAACCCCGAGGCGGCCGAGACCGTCGTCGCCGGCATCCGTGAACGGGGCGGCACGGCCATCGCCTCGGTCACCGATGTGCGCGACTACAGCCAGGTCCAGGCCGCCGTGGCCCTGGCGCTTGACACCTACGGCAGCGTCGAGTTGCTCATCAACTGCGCCGGGGGAGCCTCGGCGCGGGTGTGGGGGCGCTCGGAGGGCTTCACCGACCTGGACATCGAGATCATTGACTGGGGCATAGACGTCAACTTCCGCGCCCCGATCTACTTCGCCCGCGCGGTCCTCGGCCACATGATCGAGCGGCGCAAGGGCGTCATCATCAACATGGGCTCGGTGGAGGGCGTGACTGGTTCGGGCGCGGCCGAATACGGGGCCTCTAAGGCCGGCCTCATGGGGCTCACGCGGTCGCTGGCGCTCCTGGGGGCGCCGCATGGCGTCCGTTCGTGCTGCGTGTCGCCCGGGCCGGTGCTCACGCGCCCGGCGATGGCCAACATGAAGACCCGCCTGGGCCGCGCCGCCGAGCCGGCCGAGATCGTGGACCTGATCCTGTACCTGTGCTCCGACAAGGCGGCCTTCATCACCGGGCAGAACTACACGATAGACGGCGGGCGCAGCATCGGGGGCATGGGCTAGTGCCCCGAGCCTTCAGAGTCGGAGTCGTCAAGGGCACCGCCAAGCCGATACTGGGCCGCCGCAGGTGAACTGACGCGGACGCCAGACCCTACAGGAGTCTCCCTGATGACAGATGACGGCAAGCTGAGCATTCTGGTCATTGGCGCACATCCCGATGACTGCGACCTGCGGTTTGGTGGGACGGCGATGCTGTACCGCGCGCTGGGGCACCAGGTGCGGTTCGTGTCCATGGCCAACGGCGACGCGGGGCACTACTGCGAGGGCGGCGGGCCGCTGGCGCGGCGGCGCTATGCCGAGGCCCAGGCGGCGGCGCGGATCGCCGATGTGCGCTACGACACCATGGACATTCACGACTGCGAGCTGGAGCCCACGGTCGAGAACCGCAAGCTCGTGATCCGGCTCATGCGCGAGGCCCGGGCCGACCTGGTGCTGTGCCACCGCGCGAACGACTACCACTCGGATCACCGCGCCGTGGGGGTGCTGGTGCAGGACGCGGCCTACACCGTCACCGTGCCCAACGTCTGCCCGCTTACCCCGCCGCTGGAACGCTCGCCGGTGGTAGGCTACCTGTTCGATGCCTTCACCGACCCGACACCCTATCGCGCGACCGTGGCGGTGGACATTGATGCCGTCATGGAGCGCAAGATTGACATGGTCGGCTGCCATGTCTCGCAGGTGCACGAGTGGCTGGTGTACGAGAGCATCGGGCTTGAGGGCTACCCCGAGGATGCGGCCGGCCGGCGGGCGCACCTGGCCGACCGGCTGTACGAGCGCTACGCGGAGGTGGCTGACGCCTGCCGCGAGGCCCTGGTGAAGTGTTATGGCCAGGAGCGCGGGAACCGGGTGCGCTGCGCCGAGTCGATCATGATCTCCCAGTATGGCCGGGGCCTGCGCGACGAAGACTGGCCGATCTACTTCCCGTTCCTGCCGCAGTGAGCCGCCGTCCGCCTGTATGGTCGCGGACGAGAGAGGCATGACAATGGGCCGTTCACCAGGCGAGGCGCCCGTCGAGATGACAGGCTACGAGGCGGTGGCGCAGGCACTGTGCCGGCACGACGCGACCGTGTATGGCGTGCCGGGCTTCCCGGCGAGTGAGCTCGGCGAAGCCTGGAGGGCCGCCGCGGGGGCACCGCCCCCCTGGTCCGTCAATGAGCGTGTGGCCTTCGAGATGGCCTTTGGCATCGCGGCGACCGGGCGCAACGCCGCGGTGATCTGCAAGCAGGTCGGCGCGCTGTCGCTGGCCGACTCGCTGGCCAACGCCGCCTCCCACAGCGGGGGCGGCGGCTTGCTGCTGGTGGTCGCCGACGATGTAGGACCGGAGTTCTCGACCATCGAGGCGGACGGACGCCTGCTCGGGGCGGCGCTGCGACTGCCGGTGCTCGATGTGGCCGACCCGGTCTCGGCCGCAGCCGCAGTCGCCGAGGGCTTCCGCCTGTCGGCGCTGGCGCGAGTTCCGGTCACGGTGCGCGCGACGCAGCATGCCCTGCGCCTGAGCGGCATGTGCCCGGAGTTGCCGCAGGTCAACTGCGGGGGCGGACCGATTGAGCGGGCGGTGGTCTCCGGCCTGTCCAAGCGCGGGCGTCATGCGCACTTCTGGGCCACTGTCCAGCCCCTGCTGGCCCGCGAGTTGGGTGCCCTCCTGCCGCCGCTGCCCGTGCCCGAGGGAGACACGGCAGTCGTGGCCTGCGGGTACCCGGCGGTGCTGGCGCAGGGGCTGGACCGGCCGGTGATCGTGTTGCCCTATAGCTGCCCGCTGTCGCCGTGGCCGTGGCTGCTGGAGGCGCTGTCGCCCTATCGTCACCTCCTGGTGGCCGAAGACGGCGCGCCAGTGCTGGAGCGAGAGCTGCTGCAGGTGCTGGCGCCTCAGGGCGCGGCGGCGAAGGTGCGGGGCCGGCTGACTGGCCACCTACCGCCGCTCGGGGCGGTCAGCGCCGACGACCTCACGGCCGCGCTGGCGACGGTCGGCGATCCGGTGGCCACCTGGACGGTGGAGGCGCCGCAGCCACGCACCCACCGCCCCTCCTCTCGACCGGAGAACCCGCTGGTGGCGGCCGTCGGCGCCCTGCGGGAGGAGATGCCCGACCTGCTGCTGAGTGTGGATGTGGGCTCCCCGAACCGCACCAGCGCCTCGGACATGGCGCTGGCGCTGGGAGCGCCCGTGAGCACCGCCGCCGGCGCGGCGCTGGCGGGGCGTCCGTCGCTGGCGGTCCTCGGCGACTACGGCCTGTTCCACTCCGCCTGGTCGGCGCTGCTCGAAGCCGCCGCGCGGCAGGCCCCGCTGGTGACGGTGATCCTGCTCAACCGCGAGATGGAGTTGACCGGCGGGCAGGCCCTGCCCGTGCCCGAGCAGTTGCTGTCGCCCGAGGGTTTCGCACGCCTGCTGGAGGCCTCCGGCCTGGGCCAGCCGCTGTGGTGGCGGCTGCCCCAGCCGTCCGAGGTGCTGCAGCGCCGTCTGCGCGGGTTGGTAGCGGCCCGGCAGTTCCGCGTGGTGGTCGTGGAGGAGGAGAGGTAGGGACGGCGCCCCTCGGCGGCGAAGAGTGGCGCCATGCGACTTGTGTTTCTCGGTACCAGCCACGGCAGTCACACCACCTCCCGCTACAACAGCTCCACCTTGCTCGAAGTCAGCGACAGCCACTATCTCATTGACTGTGGCGAGCCCGCGACCGGCACCCTCGTCCGCTCCCAGATCGGCCTGGAGCGCTTGCGGGCGCTCTTCGTCACTCACCTGCACGCCGACCACGTCGGCGGCCTCGCGCAGCTGACCAACATGCTCGTCAAGCGGAGCGATCCGCCGCAGGTCGTCCAGTACTGCCTGCCCGAAGAGGGCGCGGCGAACATCGAGCAGTACCTACGCACGCTGTACCTGAACCTCGACGGGGGGCGCATCCAGGTGCACCTGCATCCCGTGCGTCCTGGTCCGGTGTACGAGGATGAGCAGATCACCGTCAGCGCCCGCTACAGTGCGCACCTGACCGGCTCCTTCGACAACCCGAAGCTCGGGCCGCAGCCCTGCAGCGGGCAGTCCTTCTCGTACCTCATGGAGGCGGAGGGGAAGCGTCTCGCCTTCTCTGGCGACCTGTCGGGCGCCCTGCGAGACCATGCGCTGGATCACCTGCGCGACGAGCCATTGGACCTGCTCGTCATGGAGATGACCCACATCAAGCCGGAGGACATCCTGCCGGTGGTGGGCCGGATGCAGGTGCGACAGGTGGCCCTGTATCACATCCACGACCCGTGGCACGGAGAGGGTGAGGCGACGCTGCGCCAGTACTGTGAGCAACACCTGTCCTGCCCGTGCCTGATCGCCCACGACGGCGACGAACTCGTCCTGTAGCCCACGGACGGCTGTGCGCCGACCGGCGGCGGAAGGGGTCCCATGTCTTTCACTCTGGCGGTCATCGCCGACACACACCTGCCCGCGATGGCCGACACAGCCCAGGAGGCCTGCCTCGACTGGGCCCTGACGACGTTGGCGGCGCGCCCGCCCGAGGTCCTGGTGGTCGCCGGCGACATCACCGCCGCCGGCTCGCCGGAGGCGGCCGCCACCTTCCGGCGCAAGCTGGACGGCTGCGGTCTGACCTGCCTCGTCACCCCGGGCAACTCCGACCTGCGCGACCCCGCGCAACGGGCCGCAGTCCTGCAGGCCCTCGCCAGTCCCACCGTAGCGGATCACCCCGAGTGTCGCGTGGTCCTGCTAGACACGTGTGAGGGACAGGTGACCGACGCGGCGCGTGCGGCCCTGGCGCGGGCCGCCGAGGGGGTGGGGGACAGGGCCCTGGTCGTGGTCACGCACATCCTGCCGGAGATGCTGCCCCTGGAAAGCCGCCAGTGGCTCGAGGCGTGGGCGCGGCGGGCTCGGCCCTCGCTGATCGTGGCAGCGCACTCGCACCGCGACCGTGAAGTCTGCTGGGCCGGGGCGCCCACGCACACGGTGCGGGGTCTCGACCCCGACAAGGCCATCGGCGGCCCGCCGGCGGCGGCGCTCTTCACGCTGCAGGACGGCGGCTGGCAGCGCAGCGAATGGAGCTTCCCGGGGGGCACGGTCGAGGGCTGGTCAGACGACGAGCGAGAGGAGTTCGGCTCTCTGCTGGGCCTGGCGTGTCCCGGCGAGGCCCCCGACGGCCTGCTGCGGGCTGCTGTGGAGGGTGTGGGCTGTGTCGAGCTACGGGCCAGGACTGCCGCGACCGAACCGGAGGCCCTGCGCGAGGCCCTCGGGCAGTGGCGGGCAGCGGGCGGACGGTACCTATCCTGGCACATGCCGGACGTACCGTGGCACGAGGATGAGAGCGAGCCGCCGGAGGTCGCAACGTGGGGGGAACTGCTGCGCCTCGGCCTGCAGAGCGGGGTGCAGGCGCTGACGGTCCACGTCCCGCGCGTGCCGGTGAGGCTGATGCAGCCCGGCTCGCCGACGTGGCGCAGTGTCGCCGACACGTTCTGTCGGCTGCTGGAGCCGGCAGCCGCGCGGGGTGTCCGCATCGTCATCGAGAACATGCACATGACGGCCCGCGATGCGCCCGATGACTCGCGCCGCTATGGCTATCTGCCGGATGAATGCCTGGCCTGGGTCGCGGAGCTGCAGGCGCGGCTGGGGAGCGAGGCGGTCGCGATGCTGCTGGACCTTGGCCATGCGCGCAACAACGACCCCTTCGCCGGCGAGTTCACCCTCGGCGCCTGGTATGCCCTGGTGGGGCGGCAGACGGGCGGGTACCATATACATCAGGTCATCACCGCGAGCGGGGGCATGCACAACCACCAGCCCTTCACGGGTTTCTACGGCCCTCTCGTTTCCCTCAGTTCGTTCCTGTGGGCGTGGCACACCGGTCAGCTGAACCACGCGCCGGTGTTCATTGAGGTCCGCGACGCGGAGGGCCAGACGGCAAGCCTCCAGGCCCTGCGCGACGGGCTGTCACAGGGCGGGGTGTCGGCGTAGCCGACAGGGACCCCGCCTGAAACGTCGCCTCGCTGGCTTCCCGCGGCGGGGTCCCCGTCGGCCTTCGCCTGTGGCTGCGGCCGACACCCCGCCCTGAGGCTCGGGCAGTTGACCGCCGGCGCTCCGGGGGTGTACAATACCTGCACAATCAAGCGTTGCTCTGAGACTGGCGGAAGTGGAGTTCACCACAGGGATCAGAGCAGTTGTACGCGCCGACCGCCTGGGCCCCGACATGGAGTGGCCCAGGCTTTTGCGTTCCAGGCCCGTGCTGCCATGGCGGGATCTCACCACCTCCCGAGGAGGGAAGATCATGGCCCAGGATGCCTGGCGCGGATTCGACAATGGCCCTTGGCGCGATGGGATCGCCGTCCGCGATTTCATCCAGCGCCACTACACCCCTTACACCGGCGACGAGGCCTTCCTCGCCGACCCCACCCCTCGCACCCGGCACGTTCTGGCCGAGGCCCAACGCTTGATGCAAGCCGAGGCCGACGCCGGGGGCGTACTCGACATTGACACCTCCACCATCTCCTCTCTGCTGACCTACCCGGCTGGCTATCTCGACCGCGAGCACGAACTCATCGTCGGCTTGCAGACCGACGCCCCGCTGCGACGCGGCGTGAATCCCTTCGGCGGCATCCGCATGGCGCGCGCCGCCTGCGAGGAGTACGGCTACACGCTGGACGAGCGGGTGGAGGAGATCTTCTCGTACCGCACCACCCACAATGAGGGCGTCTTCCGCGTCTATACCGACGAGATGCGCGCGGCCCGGCGCAGCGGGGTCATCACCGGCCTGCCGGATGCCTACGGTCGCGGCCGCATCATCGGCGACTACCGCCGCGTGCCACTCTACGGCGTGGACCGGCTGATCGCCGCCAAGCAGGCCGACAAGCGCGCGCTGGGCCGCGGGCCCATGACCGAAGAGACCATTCGTCTGTCCGAGGAGTTGCACAAGCAGATTGACTTCCTGGGCAAGCTCAAGGACATGGCCGCGCTCTACGGCTACGACGTCTCCGGCCCGGCGACCACGGCCCGTGAGGCGGTGCAGTGGCTGTACTTCGCCTACCTCGGCGCCATCAAGGAGCAGAACGGGGCGGCGATGTCGCTGGGGCGGGTGAGCGCCTTCCTGGACATCTACTTCGAGCGCGACCTGGCCGAGGGCACGCTGGATGAGGCGGGCGCGCAGGAGTTGATGGATGACCTGTGCCTGAAGCTGCGGCTGGCTCGGCAACTGCGGACGCCAGACTACAACGAGCTGTTCGCGGGCGACCCCACGTGGGTCACTGAAGCCCTCGGCGGGCAGGGCGAGGACGGGCGCACGCTGGTCACGCGCACCAGCTTCCGCATGCTCCACACCCTCTACAACCTCGGCCCCGCGCCGGAGCCCAACCTGACCGTTCTGTGGGCGCAGACGCTCCCCGCAGCCTGGAAGCGCTACTGCGCGCGGGTCTCCATCGAGACGGGCGCCATCCAGTACGAGAACGATGACGTGATGCGGCCGCTGTATGGCGACGACTACGGCATCGCCTGCTGCGTGTCGGCGATGCAGACCGGTCGGCAGATGCAATACTTCGGGGCGCGCTGCAACCTCCCCAAGGTGCTGCTCATGGCGCTCAACGGGGGCCGGGACGAGATCAGCGGCACCCAGGTCGGGCCCGAGCTGCCGCCCCTGCCCGAGGGCGTGCTCGACTACGCTACGGTCATGGAGCGCTTCCGCTTCTACCGCGACTGGCTGGCCGGCCTGTACGCCAACACGATGAACGTCATCCACTACATGCACGACAAGTACGCCTGTGAGAAGCTGCAGATGGCCCTGCACGACACCACCGTCGAGCGCCTCATGGCCTTTGGCGTGGCCGGGCTCTCCGTGCTGGCGGACTCGCTCAGCGCCATCAAGTACGCGCAGGTGACCGCGCGTCGCGACGAGCGCGGGCTGCTAACGCAGTTCGAGGTGGCGGGCGACTACCCGCAGTTTGGCAACGATGACGACCGGGTGGACAGCCTCGCGGCCGAGCAGATCAGCGAGTTCGAGGCCAGCCTGGCGCAACACGAACTGTACCGCGGCGCCCGGCCGACCCTGTCCGTGCTGACGATCACCTCCAACGTCGTCTATGGCCACAAGACGGGCATGACACCCGATGGCCGCCCCGCCGGCGAGCCCTTCGCCCCCGGGGCCAACCCGCTCCACCACCGCGACCGCTGCGGGGCCCTGGCCTCGCTCAACTCGGTGGCCAAGCTGCCCTATGAGAGCTGCCAGGACGGCATCTCCTGCACGTTCTCGGTCACGCCCGCCACGCTCGGCCGCAGCCTGCGCAGCCGCAGTGGCAACCTGGTCAGCCTGCTGGACGGCTACTTCAGCCAGCAGGCCCACCACCTGAATGTGAACGTGGTCAACCGCGACCTGCTCATCGAGGCCATGGCTCACCCCGAGCGCCACCCGCACCTGACCATCCGCGTGTCGGGCTATGCGGTCAACTTCCACAAGCTCAGTCGCGAGCAGCAGGAGGAAGTGCTCGAGCGGACCTTCCACGAGGCGATGTGAGGCACGGGATCGCCATGACTGGACGCCTGCACTCAATCGAGACGCTGGGGGCGCTGGACGGGCCCGGCCTGCGCGCCGTGGTGTTCCTGCAGGGCTGCCCCTTGCGCTGCCAGTACTGCCACAACCCCGACACGTGGGACCTCGCCGGCGGCACGGAGATCTCCGCCGAGGCGCTCGTGGCGCGGGTGTGCCGGCTGCGGCCGTACTTCGGGGCGCAGGGCGGGGTCACGCTCTCCGGTGGCGAGCCGCTGGCCCAGCCGCAGTTTGCGGCCGAGGTCTCGCACCTGTGCCGCGCGCAGGGCCTCCACACCGCCCTCGACACCAGCGGCGCCTGTCCCGGCCCGGCCGCCGCTGAGGTTCTACGCCACACCGACCTGGTGATTCTCGATCTCAAGGCCACCGACCCCGAGCAGTACCGGGCGCTGACCGGCGGGGAACTGTCGCGCACGTGGGAGTTCGTGCGTCAGGTGACGGCGGCAGGGGTGGCGCTGTGGGTGCGGCAGGTGATCGTGCCGGGGTGGAATGACACGGAGGCCGACGCGCACCGCCTGGGCGAGGCGCTGCGGGGGTTGCCGACGCTGGAGCGCATCGAGCTGCTGCCGTACCACACGCTGGGCCTGAGCAAATGGGCACAACTGGGGCTGCGCTCACCGCTGGCCGACCGCCCGGCGGCTGACCCGGAGCACGTGGCCCGGCTGGAGCGCTGCGCGCGTGCGGCCAGCTTCACCAACTCGTGAGCGCTCGGGAACAGCACCTCCCATGGCCCTCGCCTGGCACACTCAGCCCCCGGGTGAGGCCGTGCGAAGACACCATCCTCGTTACCCCGGCGATGAGGCAGAGCCTCTGGAGGAGTCGCCGCCCTCGAGGCGAAGTTGCCCTCCGCAGCACGCACAACCACAAAGGGGAAGTGATGCCATGCGCCGCGGTTTCACGTTGATTGAGCTTCTGGTTGTCATCGCGATCATCGCCATCCTGGCGGCGATCCTGTTCCCGGTGTTCGCGAAGGCGCGTGAGAAGGCACGGCAATCGGCGTGCCAGAGCAATCTCAAGCAGCTTGGACTTGCCATCCTGCAGTACACCCAGGACTATGACGAGAAGATGCCTTTGCTGGCGCCGTACAATCCCGCTGGCACCCAGGTCTACCTCCAGGACAACATCGCTCCGTACATGAAGAACACTCAGCTCTGGCAGTGCCCCAGTGCAGCGGGCCAGTACTGGGCCACCTACGGGGTGCCGGCAGTCTACGTGAGCCAGCAGGTGGTGACCTATGGCATTCAGGACAACCTGGTGTACGTCCACAGCCTGGACCATTTCGGCCGAGTGAACCCACCACTCTCGGTTGGCGCAATCGTCCGTCCGGCCGAGATCTACATGATGACCGACTCGGCCTACTACACCAACTGGATCCGCAACACCGCCGCCGCGACGCTGGATCCCGCTGGCGTCAACCGCATGCGCTTCCCCCACAATGGCGGTATGAACGTCCTGTATGTGGACGGTCACGTGAAGTTCGCCACCGAGTCGGCCATGCGCGGTGGCAGCGTGGATGACCGGTGGTACATGTAGGTCTGGCGCAGGCGGCAGGTCCTGAAGCGCGGCAACCCGGTGTGCCCGGCCTCCGGGCGCACCGGTCCAGGACCGCTTGACGCCTGGCTGCGGCACCAGCCTGGTAGACAGGAACCTCACGGCGTGCCTCGTGCGCGACACGGTCAGCGCGTCGAGGCCCGCTCGCTCGCCCTCAGTGTGCCACCACGCACAGGACCGCGCCTGCCAACGTGACGGCCAGCGCAAGCCATAGCAGGCTGCAACCGATGCTGGTCCTGGCCCTGACCGGAGTCCTGACGACCACCGGCGGCATGGCGACGCCCGGTGTGGGCGGGAGGGCTGGGGTGCTGCTCAGCAACTGCTGCAGCCGCTGCTCGATCTCCAGTCGCTGCGCGGGGTCAAGCTGGTCGCCCACCTGCTCCCAGGGCACTCGCACTGACCTGCTCTCGGTCGCCAGGTCCAGGGCCTGTCCGCTCTGCAGGTCGGTCCTCATGCGCGCCGCCAGTTGCTCCTCGTACGCCTCCATCAGCCGCCGCCACTGCTCCTCGGTCAGCCACTGCTGCTTGTCCACGGCCTCCTGTGGGAAGCTCAGGTGGACCTGCGCCGTGACGGTCCGATTGACGGAGACGACCCCCCCCGGCGTCGGCCCAGCAGTTGGTGGCAGCGGGGGAACGATGATCGACTCGGGTGGCCGGGGTGTGGCGGGGACAGGGGGCGTCGCGGCGACAGGCGGAGACGGCTCCGTGGGGTCGGGGCTGCGCAAGACCGCCCCACAGTGCGAACAGGTCTCGCTGTCGTCAGGCATGACCGCCCCGCAGTTGGGGCAGGTGGTTCCGCCGAGTCTAGTCACCGCGTCGTCCTCTCTCCGGGGCAGGGCTCAGAACGTACTCCTACCCGTCCCGTCCTCAGCTTCAGGCTATGCTATCGTCCCGCACACAGGTTCGGACCGGCAGCGGCAATCTCCTGCCCGGAGCGCGCGTGTCGGGTCGCCACGTGCCATGCAGCCCCGCCTCACCGTCCCGACCCCGATAGCTCGATCTTGACATTCCCTCGATCCTCTCCCGCCAGACTCACCTCGACAGGCAACGGAAGCGATGCCGTCAGGTGCTTCGCCACCATCCCGTCCACGTTCGCCCTGCCCCACCGCGTCCTGCAGGCCTCGACCGGCTGGCCGGGCCGCCCCGGCCGATTCACGATGAAGCTCCTATCGTGTCGCTTGACATTGCCCTGCCGGACGGTCACCATGCCGTCGTGGCGAGACAGACGCACGACGGTCTTTCGCCGGCGGGTGAGAAGCGGTAGAATCACGGCACGGGCAGGCGGGCGATCAGTCACCCGAGGACGCCGAGGTTGGCAGACGCCGGCACGGATCGGCCCGACCCCTCCCGCCCGCACAGAGGTCGAGATGACACATCCGCGGTACCGTGGTCCCCATGCCGGCCGTGTCGTCACCGGCCTATTGCTCCTCCTGCTGGCCGTGCAGTCACATGGCGCCTGGGCCCAGCAGGCCGAACTCCGGGCTGGCAGCGGGGGTGTCGTCGGTCGCCTGGTCGTGCTGCCGACGCGCGGGTCCGGGCTGTACTCGTGGGCGCTGCCGGTGACACTGGGGGGACTGCTCAAGCAGGCGCAGGTGGACACCGTGAGCACGGAGGCCCTGGCGGCCCTGCTGAAGGAGCGGAAGCTGGGCGACCTGGCAGGCGGTCTGCCCGCGAACTGGTCCCCCGAAACGCTGGCGGCTGCGGCCGAGGCCGGGCAGGTAGGGAAGGACAGCGGCTACGTGCTGATGGCCTCGTGGAATACCGCGCAGCCCGACGAGAAGCAGTGGGCCGATGACACGCCCTTCTGGCTGCTGGCGACCCTCAAGAAGGGCAACACCACCGTCTTTGGCACCACGCGCCTACCGCGCGAGGAGGGCAGGTTCTACCCGCTGGCCGACTACCAGGTCGCCATTCAGGACCTCGCCGAGATGGTCGCACAGAACATCAGCCCCGGCGCCCTCGAACAGGCCCGGCGCGCCGACCGGTGGCGACAGCAGATCACGCCGACGCAAGTGCGCCTGCTGGCCGAGGCGGAGCAGGACATCGCCGCCGGGCGCCTGCAAGAGGCGCGGACGAGGCTTGAGCAAGCCCAGGCCGGCGCCACGGGCGCGGCCGGGGCGCTTGTGGCCATGCGGCGCCTGGTGGAGGTGAACGCGGCCCTGGGGAGGCAGGACCCCGGGCGCGCGGACGCCATCGGCAAGCAGGAGGAGCAAGCCGGACGGGCGCTCGCCGCGCAGAGCGGACGGGCCCGCGCCTGGGCGGAGCTGTCGGTGGCGGAGGGTCTCCGCCTCCAGCGCAAGTGGCCGGACGCGGCCGAGGCGTACCTCGCCTGGATCCAGCACCTGGCGGACGAGCAGCTCATGCAGCCCGATGAGTTCCTCCCCGAGGCGGCCCGCCCGGAACTCGATGCCCGCAAGCCCCGCCTCTGGGGCCACCTGACTACCCCCGGCCTCGAAGCGCAATGGTGGGCCACGGTGGGCCTGGCCCTGTACCGGGGCGTGTCGGGCGCCGTGGCTGAGCCGGTCTGCGCCTATGCTGCCCAACGCGCCGCCGCGGAGCCCGACCCGGCCAGCCGCGCCGCCGCCTTCGTCGTGCTCGCCGACCAGGCGAAGCTGCGCAGCGACTTGCAGGCGGCGCTGGCAGGATACCAACAGGCCCTGGCGATCCGCGAGCAGATGTCGCCTGGCTCGCTGGACTGCGCCGCCGTCCACAACAAGCTCGGCAATGCCTACGCCGACATGGACGACCAGGGGCGCGCGCTCGAGTGGTACCGCAAGGCCGTCACAATCCGCGAGCGGCTCGCGCCCGACACCCTCGACTGCGCGGTCAGCTACAGTAACCTCGGCACCATCCACACCTCCCGGGGCGATCTGGACCAGGCGCTGCAGTGGTATGCGAAGGCGCTGGCCATCCGCGAGCGGCTGGCACCCGGCTCGCTGGGTTGCGCCAGCACCTACAACAACATCGGCGCTGCGTACCGGAGCCAGGGCGACGACGAGCGGGCCCTGGCGCGTTTCCGGCAGGCGCTGGACATCTACGAGAAGGAAGCGCCCGGCTCCCGCGACTGTGCCGTCATCTACAACAACCTCGGAAACGTCGCCTGCGACCAGGGCGAGATGGACCAGGCCCTGGCGTGGTACGAAAAGGCGCTGGCCATCCGGGAGCGTCTCACGCCGGACTCGTTGGCCTGCGCGGCGGTGTACAACAACATCGGGACCGCCTACGCCAACCACGGTGAGTACGACCGCGCCCTGCAGTGGCACCAGAAAGCGCGGCCGCTGCTGGAGCGCCGGGCCCCGGGCTCGTCACTGTGCGCGATGAGCTACGCCAACATCGGTCAGGTCTACGGCCACCAGGGGAACTCAGGCGCGGCAGTGGAGTGGCTGCAGCAGGCGCTGTCCATCTACCAGAGGCTGACGCCGCGTTCGCTGGACTGCGCCTGCACTGACTCGGCCGTGGGGTTCTACCTGCTGAACCTCGACAGGACCGAGGAGGCGCTCACTCATCTGACACGGGCCGCTGCCATCTCGCCGCAGGATGCGGGGGTGCAGGTCAACCTGGCGTGGGGGCGGCTGACGCTCAAGCAGCTGGATCAGGCCGTCGCCCTCCTCGACCGCGTCTGCGCGCGCCCCGCCAGGGATCTGGCCGGGATCGTGACCACCAAGGACGAGAGCCTCGCGAAGCACTTGCTGACCCAGGGGAACCCGGGCGGGTACTACCTGCTCGGGCGGGTGTGGGAGGCTGCGAACCAGGTGGAGTGGGCTGTGGACGCCTATGGTCGGTTCGTCGAGTCCGCCCGGGGCGACCGCACGTGGCGGCTGCTCGATGAGCACTTGCGGTCAAAGAGGCTGGGCGCCGACAAGTAGCGCGCCTCAGAACTCCAGGGGTGCACTCAACGGGACGCGATCCCATGCTGCGACAAAGGTCTCGCTATCGGCCCACCCCTCCGTCGGGATGCTGTTAGCCGATGGTCCGCCGAGCGTCGTGCGCAGCAGTTGCAGCATCGCCTGCGCCGGGTCCGTCTTCCCCCCCGCCGCAACCTGCGCCACTGCCGCCGCCTCGGGCGGCCGGGCGAACGCAAAGACCTTGGCCACGGCCAGCCGCATGTCGTGCGGGGGCCCTCCGGTCGGCAGCGTGAGCATCGCCTCGCCCGCCTGAGCGGGGCTGATCGCCTGCGGCGGCAGCACCACGACGCGCCCCGTCGTGTCGGCTGCCACCACGACCACGTGGCACGGCGCGCTCGCCTCCAGCTTGAGCTTCACCGTGGCGCCGGGCAGATACAGCGGCCGGTCTCGGTCGGGGGTCACCGACACCCGGAACGTATGGCCGTGGTTCCGCAGCCACGCTGCTCCCTGGACCGCCCGCAGGTAGTGCAGCATTCCCCGCAGCCATGTCACCGAGTCCTCCAGCGACCGGGGGGCGGGCCTGCCGTGCGCCAGTCGGCAGGGGAAGTCGGCCGCCCTGGCCCGCGCGAACGGCCGTGTCACGTTCTCTTCCTCGATGCTGACCCACATCCGGTAGTCCGTTCCCGGATCGCGGGCCGACTCACTCAGTTGCACGTACGGCGCCGCCCCGAGTCGCTCCCGCACACCTCGGCTCTCGTCCGGCAGGTCCAGTCCGAGCGGATCGGCCGCCTGCGCGCACACGCGCAGCTTCGGCAGCACGATCTGCTGCAGGCGCGCCACCGCCGCTCGGGGTCCGCCCGTCTCCGTCGTGCCGGCCAGACGCGCCATCCCCCCACCCTCCGGTGGCGCTTCCAGCGTCGCCGACGGCGCCACGGGTGTTCCGACCGGTCTTGGCTCCCCATACACCGCCAGGGCACTCCCCGCCCCCAGGAAGGGGTCAGCCGGCATCACCAGCGCGCCCTCGTGTGGCACGGCCACATAGTAGGGCAGCCCGGCCGGCGACGCGGCGGGCTGTACGAACGGTGCAGCCCCCAGGCCCTGCCCGTGGGCATTGGTCGTCTGCCCGATGCAGCCCAGCACCGACAGGAACCGCGCCGTGCGCGCGATGTCGTCCCATGATTGGTTCTCCGGTCCCGCGGTCAGCGCGCGCACCAGGGAGCCTGTCAGCACCCCCGTCTGCCGCAACTGGCCTCCGACCGGCAGTTCCGGCCCGACGCCCGACGCCACCTCCCACGACTGGCAGGCCGTCACGGTCACGGTCCGTCGCTGGATCGCCGCCAGGTCCTCCGGGCTGATCTGTGGCGCCAGCCCCGCGGCGGCCAACGCCGGCGTCGCCACCGGTCGCGTCTCTGGCTCTGTCGCCGAGTACCGGATGGGCGGCTCGGGGCCGAAGGGCGAGCGCAGCACATCCATCGCCAGCGCCCCACCGCCGGAATGGCAGGCGTCAATGACGAACACGGACTGCCCATCGCGCAGGCGTGAGTGCAGCCAGCGTAGCTGCGAGAAGGTCAGCACCTGTGGCGGGTCGGTCCTCGCGTAGTCCGAGCCGAGCAGCGCCTCCTCGTGGATATTGGCGCCCCCGCCTGTGTAGTGGAGGAATGTCCCGTGGCCGGAGTAGCTGAAGAAGATGAGGTCGTCCGGGCCGGCCCTGCCGAACCAACTCGCGAAGCTCTCCGCGATGTTGGCGCTGGTGGCTGGCCCGGCGGCGGGCGTCTGGAGCGGCCACTGCTCCGGGGGGCTGAGCAATACCCGGATGTTCTCCGGCTTGAACCCGAAGCGACGCACCAAGACCTCGTACAGTGACAGCACGTCATTGACCGTCGTCGGCAGGTCCGCCGGCTTGAGGTTCGGCCCCTCGTCGTAGACTGCACAGCCGCACAGGAGCGCGTACTGCTCCGCCGTCGCCGGCGCGGCGAGGAATGCCGCGGCCAGCGCCATCGCTGCCCCCATCGTCGCCCGGCGCCTCGTGACCATCGTGCCTCTGCCTGTGCTGCTAGTTCGCCGCACACTTGCGCGCCGGGTCGCCGTGCACCTCGAACCCCGCCCACCATGTGGGTGTGGCGTACGGTGTCCTTGAGCCCGCCGCCTGCCGGCGCACGATCTCCCGCTTGGCTGCCAGTACTGCCTCGCCCACCGGCAGCCCGCCCTTCATCCACGCCTGTGAGAACGCTCGCCAGAAGTCCACCGTGACTGCCGGGTCGCACTCCCACAGCGAGGTGACCAGTGCGCTGGCTCCGGCGATCAGGTAGCCCCGCGACAGGCTCAGCAGGTCGTCCCCCGGCCGCCCCATGTTGCCCGAGCCCCGCGTGCCGCCGGCGGCCATCGCCTGGCCGGTCTGGCATGCTGCCAGGAACACGACGGGGACCGCGATAGGCAGCGTCATCGTCTGGGCGAGGTCCAGGGGCTCGCCCTCGCGCATGGCCGCCTCGTGCTCACACCCGGGCGACGGCGCCAGCCGCAAGCACGAGGCCAACGGGTCGCGCCAGTTGGCCTGTCCGTGGCAGCCCAGAACCGCCAGCGCAAGTGGCGCCTGCAGCACTTGGCGCGCCGCCGACGGCGTGGCCGCAGCGGCCTCGTACGGCCCTGGGGCACGTACCTCCGCCGCTACACTGTCACTGATGGGCCCCAGCTTCGCGACCGCCTGCTGATAGGCGTCCCCTGCGGCCACCTGCGGATAGCGGGGCCGGTTCACGATCCCGACACCGGCGGTCGGCGCCCCCGCCTGCCGGCGCAAGGTGACAAGCGACCCGGTCGTGGGCAGGTACGCTACCGCCCGGACGCGGCCCTCCAGGCCCCAGAAGCGCGTGTCTGCCGGCACGGTCGCAGCCGTCTCGGCCGGCGCCCGGTCGTCAGGGAAGCCCGCGATGAGCGCCTCGAAGGGGAGGTAGTGCATGACCCCATGCGGCACGACGATGACGGTCCGCGCCTCGCCGATCTCGGCTGAAACAGGCGCGATCAGGAGGTCGTAGAGCAGGCGCAGCGCCTGCGGCCACTTCCCGACCACCGGCTGCGTCCCGCCCTCCGGCGACGTCACCCCGGTCCGCTCCGGCCACAGGCCCTCCTGCGTGGCCTGCACCAACCTCGCCACGACGGCCTCCAACTCCTGACTCTCCTGCAGCCCCAGCAGCTTCGCCGCCACGGCGCGGTTACTGCCGAGGTCTAGTGCCACCAGCGTGGGCGGCCCCGTCTTCCGGAGCACCGTGACCGTCCCCACGTCGCGCCACAGGCTGTAGGCCACGATGACCTCATCGTCGTGCATGGCCGATTGGACCTGCACGAGCGACACGCGCGTCGCCGCCATGGCCTCGCCGTAGCCCCGCTCGGTCCCCGCCGCCAGCGCCGCGGCCATCTCGACCCACTGCCCCCTCATGCGTGCCAGGTCCTGCTGTCCGACCTCGCCAAGGGTCCCGCCGGCGGCCTTCTCTTCCAGGCGCACCAGGTCGTGCCGCAGGCGCTCGGCAGCAGCGATCACCGGGACTTGCGACTCCCGCCACACGGCTCCCATCTGCACCAGGTCCGCGAACGTTCGGGCTTTCGCGAGATCGGACACCTGCCACGCCATCTCCTCCCAGCTCGCGCCCCACTCGCCCAGCAGTTCCTCCGGGAAGGGCTTGCCCTGCTGTCGCAGCCAGAGCAGGACCGCGTTCAGTCGCCCGAACATGGCGTCCCTGGTGCGGCGGTACTCCGCGCCCTCCGCCGGGGCCAGTCCGGCCACCGTGCGCTCGCACAGCCCGATCCCATGCAGATAGACCAGCACCGCCTCGATCATCTGTCCGCCCAGCTCGAGCGCCCGGGCCTCCTGCGCCATCGCGTCCAGCGCCTCCCGGTACAGCCCGAGGCCCTCCAGGGCATCGCCGGAGCGCCGCGCCAGTCGCTGCGCCCGGAGCAGGCCCGGGGTCGGGTCAGCCGGTGACGTCACCAGCACCTCGTATGTCAGCGCCCGCGCCAGGTTCTGCAGCAGCATCCAGTGCAGACGCATCGCTGGCGGCGCCTGGGCTGGCGTGCGGCCCGCCCCCACCAGGCGCGAAGCCTCCTGCAACAGCCGCGTCGCCTCTGTGGGCGGGGCCGACTGTCGTACCGGCTGCAGGAGAGCCTCCTTCTGTGCCGCCGTCAACCTTGGGTCGTCAAAGGAGGTGGCGTAGAGCAGAACCTCTCCCAGGTTCAGCAGGGCCAGTGCACGATTCTGCAGCAACGTCGCCTGGCTGGCGCTCACGGGGTTGGGCACGTCGCCGTACGCCTCCCACGCCTCGCCGGAGAGCCGTACCGCGGCCTTGAGCAGCGCGACAGCCCGAGCGGGCCCCCCGCCGGCATCGGACAGCTCATTGCCCTGGCGCCGGCAGGCGTCAGCATAGTCGTTCAGCGCACTGCACAACGCCCCGGACGCCAGGCTCCGCTGGTCCGTGTCACCCGCCGTTGTGCGCAGGTCGCGAAGCTTCTGCACCACGGGCCCGAGCAGCCTGTCCGGGTTCGCGTCGGGGAGAGTACGGCACGAGTGGTACGACCGTTCGGCCTCCATCTGCCGGCCGATCACGCGGGCCCCAAAGGTGTCACCGAGTCGCCCCACCACCGCGTCGGCCGCGGCGACCTCGGCCTCCCATGTTCGCTCGCGAAGCCCGTCGTATGCGGCACGGCGGTCGGGGCCGAGTTCGTCGCAGCGGCGAGCCACGATCAGGTGCAACCGTGCCGCCACCTCCCAGGCGTCCGTCCCGCAGTCCCCCAGGCCCCGTGCCGCCGCCTCACCGGAAGCTCCCGCGAGCCCGGCTGCGGACAGGACTTCAGCCTGCCGTTCGTGCAGGCGCGCTCGCGCCCAGCGCGTCGAGGGGCTGTCCCCCCGCAGGCCATCGAGGGGCGTCTGCAGGTCTACGGGGTTGCCGGCGCGTAGCAGTGCCGGCAGGTCCACCCCCGCCGGCGCCGCCGGGTCGCCCGATACCGGCCCCGCCCACATCGCCACGGCGACCAGCATGGCGCCCAGCGCGGCCCGGCACCAGCTCCGCCCGGCATGTCGCGCCACCGCTCTAGTGCTCACCGCTGCCGCTCCCGCCGGACGCTGGCGGCTTGCCTGTGCCGCCCGGAGGAGGCCCGCCGCCCGGACGACCACCGGCGCCCTCGCCCGGTCCCGACCCCTTGCCGCCGGCCTCAGCCTTGCCCTTGCCGCCTCCGCTCTCACTGGTACTGGCGCTGGCCCGGGTGCTGCTGCCGCTGCGGCTGCTCCCGCCGCCGCTGCTGAGGCTGACTCCGCTGCTACTGCTGCCCACGCCGAGCGGCACCTGCACTCCGCACCCCAGCATCAACTCGCCGGGCTCGTCGTGGCTGGAGAAGGTGCTGCCGACGGTAAGGCGCAGGCCCAGGCTGTGCCACAGCCACCAGCCGCCCACGGCTGGCTGACTCCCTCCCTCGCCGGCGACCATCCCTGCGCTGAGCCCCCAGCGGCCCGGCTTGACGCGGTTGGCGATGTTGAGCGCCTCGGTAGGAACACCCGTCGCGATCAGACGCACCCGCAGAAAGCGCACATACCCCAGCTTGTCCTGCTTCTGAGGCGTCCCCTCATAGGCGAGGTGCTCGCGGTAGGGGTCCTCGAACCAGGCGTCGGGTCCCAGCGACTCCGCCCGCGCGCTGTCGTCCTCCAGCTTCTGCTGGATCCGTGCCTGGAGCATGGCGACGTCGTCCGGCGTCGGCCGCTGGGGCAACTGCCCGTAGCGGTTGTAGCCTGCACACAGGGCGGTCCACGTCTCCTGCGCGTCAGGCGCTCTCAGCCCCGTGGCCTGCAACTCGCGTGCGCGACACAGATCCAGCAGGTCCAGTTGGGCCTGGTAGGCTGCTCCCCGGGCCTCGGCCTCGCTACGGCGCTCCCGGTCATCCTTGCGCAGCGCAATCTGCGCTTCGACCAGCGCCTTGTAGGCAGCAGCATCCTTGTCCGGCTGGGCTTCCCGGATGATCTTCGTGAGCCGGTCCAGCTCCGCCGCCGATGCCTCCGCCGCCTGCCTGGCTGCCTCGTGGCGCGCGCGGGCGGCCTCGCAGAGCGCCTGGGCCCGCTCCCGGTAGGCTCGTTCGCCCTCCCCGGCGCGGATCTGCCCCGACCGCCCTACCAGCGGGTACCGCCAGAACTCGATGACCATGTTCGCCTGTCCCAGCGACCGGGGCGACCGGTCATAGGACGTCGGTTCCAGAGCCCTCTCCAGCCCGTAGTAGGCCCGCGCGGACTTCCCCGGGGTCCACACCACGCCCGTCTGCAGGGGGAGGCCACTGCTGCTGAGTGCCGGGACGATGCTGCCGGCGGCGGTGCCCGCCAGCAGCCCCGTCAGTGCGCCGACGATCCCCACCGCGTCACGGGCTCCCGGCCCTCCGCGGCCGACGCCCTTCTCGCCCCGCGCGCCCAGCGGCAGCGGACCCTCCGAGATGATGACGACATTGCTCCACGAGCCCGGCGTTGCCGTCACCTCGGCCACGGCCTCCGTATCCGGGATCCCCACGCTGATCCTGCCGGTGGCGTCCTGGGGCAGTGGCCAGCAGAAGTACCCCGCTGTGTTCGTGGCGACGGTCCAGGCTTTGCGCTGGCCGCCCGGGGTGCCCGTGATGACCACCTCCACTGCCTGGCCCGGTGGCACGAGGCTGCCGTCGTCCCTCTTCATGAGCACGAGTCCCTGAACTCCAGCCGAGGCAGCCAGGAGGTCTCGTTGGTTGGCCGACTCCGCCCACTGCCCGGTAGCCTCTGGGACTGCGGGTCTGCCCGACAGCGCCCCCCACACCCGCGCCCGGTTGGCTCCGTCGAAGTCCACGAACAGCCGCGGGGCCGAGGAAGACTTCAGCAACTCCCACAGCAGGCGTTGCTGGGGCAGATCATAGCGCGTCGGCGCGCCGGCCCCGGGCTTCCCGCCAGGGCCGGGCGGCGCATCCTGTATGCCGGCGCCGCTCTGGAGGCCCACGAGGTCGGCGACCAGGTCACTGAATGCCTGCTCGCTGAAGCCCTCGGTGAGCGCCGGCGCATGGCGCCGCCGCAGGTAGCTCAAGCGCGCCGGGGTTAGGACGATCGGCGGCCCTTCCTGGACCGCGTCAGTCGCCCCCCGGGGTCTGTCCAGGTCCAGCAGCATGACCTCGAAAGCAGCCGCCGAGGCCTCCGGCTCCGCGTCGGGGTCCACGGGGGTGAGCCCGACCTGGGTGCCGGGAAGCGCCGCCTCATCGGTCACGAGGTAGCCCCGGGCATCGAAGGTGTAGGCCAGGGGGCCCGTAGTCACAGCGATGACTTTGGCTCGCCCCGGCTGACCTACACCACTCCCTGTCGCCGCCCCTGCCAGCAGCAGAACGACGAACGCCGTTTCCAGTCCTACGGTCCAGCCACGTCCTCGTGTCGCATGCATGTGGAACCCTCCACTCGGGATGGACCCGACAGAGTCCGCCGCCTACCGACGCGGAACCGCGTGCCCCAACGCCTATACCAATATGCTCTCTTTGTGTTCCACGTTCCTGCTCCCTGGCGACTCCCATCGGCCTCCCTGCTTGTCCGGGTGACCGGGCAGAGACCACCCGTAGCAGGGAAAGGCGACCGCGCGAGGGAAGAGACGACACTGCACCAAGCAGGTAGCGCCCGACCGGAACGACGGAGGAATTCGCGATGCTCAGACCCGTACTGACGATGCTGGCCGTGCTCTCAGCACTGGCGTGTGAGGCGGCGCCGGCCGCATGGCGCAACATCATCCCCGAGCCGCGCAGCATCAAGGTGACCGGGCAGCAGTTGGAGATCGTGACCGCCGCCGGGCCACAGGCCACGCTTGTCCTGGGGGACGGCAGCCGTCAGACGCAGATCGGCGCCGAGGAGATCAACCAGCGGCTGACAACCCTCGGCCTCGCGCCGCTGCCGGTCAAAGCCTGCGCGAGCGTTGAGGACCTCAAGGGCGTTACCGGGCTGCCCATTGTGCTGGCCGCCTGTGAGGCCGGTCCGCTGGCGCGGTCGCTGGTCAAGACGGCGAAGGCGAAGATCACCCCCACCGATCCGGGCCCCCAGGGATACCTCATCCAGTTCCCGAAGGTCGGCTCCCGGCAGGTCGCGCTGCTGTGCGGCAGCGACTCCCTGGGCACTCTCTATGCGGCGGTTACGCTACGCTACTTCATCGAGAAGGCCGGGGACCGGGGACTCCTGACGGTGGGAGAGGTCCGCGACTGGCCTGACTTCAGGATCCGCGGCACCGGCTCCCTGCAGCAGATGCGCAAGTGCCTGCCCGTGTACGGCGCCAAGGGCGAAGACTACGTCAAGGCCCTCCAGGGGCAAGTGGACTGGATGCTGCGGTGCAAACTCAACATGCTCGGCGACTTCTTCTACGGCAGTGAGAAGGTGCCGGGCGTGACCACTGTGGCCGAATGGGTCAAGCCGATCAACGACTACGCCCACGAGCGCGGGTTCCTGTGCGAGGAGTACCAGTCCACCAATGTCGGCACCGAGGCCGCCAACAAGAACGACCCCCGCTTTGCCGGGCTGCAGCTCCTCAACGGGATGTACTTCACCTGGAGCAATGACGAGCTACTGCACCAGCGCGCCCGCGAGATGGCGGCGTTCTACCAGGCGGCCGGGCTGGACTGCGTCGTCTTGCACCCCCAGGATGGCGGCGGTGTCCCCGACCCGGAGCTGTGGAGCAAGCGCTCGGAAGCCGACAAGGCCCGCTGGGGCGATGACCGCGCGGCCGCCGATGCTCACGTCTTCGGCATCTACTATGAGGAGTTCCGCAAGGTCAACCCGAAGCAGACCATCGTCTTCGTCATCTACCCGTACAGCGCCATCTACCTGGATGTGGAGGGCATCCGCAAGTACTACCCGGAAGCTACCCTCGCGGAGATCGAGAAGACCGGGCGCGACTACCACCAGCGCATCGGGCAGCTCATCCCCAGGGACGTGGCCGTCTGCGTCTGGCTGGGCGAGCGCAAGTTCATGGACCAGTTCCGCGCCTGCTACGGCGACCGGCCGATGTACTACTGGTACAAGATGGCCTCCGGCTGGGTGGACTCCGGCTGGATCATCACCGCCTCGCGGTTCATGGGGTCCAACTTCTACGGCAACAACGGCGACATCATGGCCACGCGGATTGACCGCAACTTCCCCAACTACATCACGCGGGCGGTGGCGGGGCAGTTCGCCTGGAACGCCAAGAGTGAGGGTGCCGAGGCCTTCACCGGCTCCTACTATGACTTCCGCACCGACAACGGCCAGAAGCCCACGCCGGTGATAGACCGCTGGACGCTACTCGCCTGCCGCAACATGTGGGGCGCCGAAGCGGGCCCGCTCGTCTTCGAGGCCTTCAACAAGGGCATCATCCCCTCGCTCATCGTCCAGCCGGGCAGAGTCGTGGAGGACCCCAACCGGGCCCTGCGCAAGCAGAACCTGCCCCCCATCGAGATCACGCCCGAGATGATGCTGCAGCAGGCCCAGAGCTGCCGGGCCGCGGCGGCAGCGCTGGACCAGGCCCGGCCGCTGGCTGCCGGCCTGGAGGACATCCCCGCGCGGCTGTTCACCTACTACCTGCAGCGCACGCACTGCCTGGCGCCCTATGCCCAGGCCCACTACCACCTGATGATGGCCAACCAGGGCGTGTCCGAGGGTGCGGCCGACAAGGTCGAGGAGCACGTCAAGGCGGGGGAGGCGGTGATCCAGGAGGGACTGGCAGACCTGCAACGCTTGCAGCAGGAGACCGCCGACCTCAAGCAGTTCGACGCCACCTTCTACCGCAACGCCAAGCGGGGCGCGTATCCGGCGGTGCCCGGCGTGGACGCGGACTTCGGCAAGCTGCGGGACTCCCTGGTGGCCGCGCGGCGGCGCATGGCCGACCGCGCGCTGAAGGTGCAGCGGGTGAAGCACGACGGCCCGGTGCGGGTGGCGATCTACAGCCCCGCCGCCGACGGCGGCAGCGCCATCGGCGAGAAGAGCTGGGAGCTGACCCTCAAGGGCCTCGAGGGCTACGAGGTCACGCTGACCGACGATCTGAGCCTGTCGAACCTGCTCAAGTACGAGGTCCTGCTCTACCCGCAGTGCACCACGGGTCGCAGCGCCGGGCGCTACGAGTTCCTCGAGGTGCTGCGGCGCTTCGTGCAGGAAGGCGGGGGCGGCGTGCTCTTCGCGCACAACTCAGTCGGCTTCGAGCGCAGCCAGTTCGGCTACGAGACGACCTTCCCGCAGATCGGGCTCGGGGCGGCGGAGCGGCTGGACAGCAACCGCGTCGTCGTCGCCGCCGAGCACCCGATCACAACGGGCCTGAAGGTGGGGGACGAGGGCACGCACAGCTACTGGGACCACCTCACCATCAAGCCCGGTAGCAAGGGCACGGTCATTCTGAAGGACCCCGCGGGCGGCGCGGTCATGGTCGCGGGCCAGCAGCGCCTGGGGCGCGTCATCTACGACGGCACCATCCTGCTCGCCAAGGACAACAAGCCCACCGCGGCCGAAGGCTTCGAGCGGCAGGTGTTTCTGAACGCGGTGAAGTGGCTGGCCAGCCGCTAGCTGATCGCCAGGTATGCCCGACACTCCTGTCGGGCGTCTTCTGCTAGCATAGGCGGCGGGTGGCGCGTCGTGTGCGCCGGGCCC
>JAJFUB010000030.1 GCA_021372615.1 bacterium
GGGGAAACGACACACCCCTCCCCCGTGGGGAGGGGGCGGCGCGCAGCGCCGGGGGTAGGCCGCCGTTGCCGCAAGCCCTCAGCCCGTCCGAGGGCCTATGACGGCTCAGCGGCCGCGAGTACCGCTGCCGGAATCTCGTCCAGCAGCAGGTGCTCCTTGTTGATGTTGTACACCACGAAGTACCGGCCTTCGCGCTCCAGGAACTGGGGCATGCTGATGCCGGTCTTCAGGTTCGTCTCCCCGGTATCATCCACTTCAGCCACCAGGAACGGCTCCCCGAACCGCAGGCCGGCATTGCGCTGCTCACCGGGTGTCTCGCGCCCTACTGCCAGCCACTGCGGGTTGCGGGTGTGTCCGTCGCCATCCCATACGTGCCTGGCGCCGCGTTGCGTGCCGTCGTTGTTGGTGAAGAGCAGCACGACGCGACCATCGGAGGTCTGCGTGACCGGGCACATGGTCATGGGGTGCATGATGGGCGGGCCGCCGGGGGCATAGCACAGCGGCTCGACTGCCGACCAGCTCTGTCCGCGGTCCTCACTCACGGTGTACCCCGGCGCCCCCAGGAAGGTCCGTCCCACACCGACCCAGCGTCCGTCCGACAGCGCCAGTAGCGTCATCTCCTGGAAGTTGAAGGCCGTCTCGTACGGAACGCCGTCGAAGGCCCCCAGCAGGCGCTGCAGTGCGGGGTTGTCCCAGTGCTTGCGCACATCGGCTCTGATCCCGCGCGGGCCCTCGGGCAGCAGCGTGAAGTGCAGCCGGTCGGGATCCTCCTCCGTCAGAACGTTGTCACAGCGAACTACACTGACTTCGGCCGGGATCGTCATCCACGCCCGCGCGCGCTTGGGCCAGGTGGAGGGGTACATGCTCACCGGCAGCAGCACCTCCCCTGTCGGCATCACCCGTGGCGGGTGATTGATCCACCCGTGGCAGCGCCCTGTGAAGGTGCTAATGTCGCGGTCTGGCAAAGCGATCATCCGCCGTTCCGACCACGTCTGTCCGCGGTCGTCAGACACGACGAACCAGAAGTTGCCACTGTCATAGTCGGGCCCCGACCAGCCGACGCGCTGGTTGCCGGCAAAGAAGAACAGGACAACGCGCTCGGAGCCGGGGACGATGAACGGGGCCCCGTAGGCGATGCGCTCGTCGGGGTTTGAGCCGATGATGGGGCGCGGCGTTGTCCAGGTCCGCCCCGTGTCACCGCTGGTGGCGGATACGATCTGCTCATCGAGAGCGTGCTCGAAGCTCCCCTGGCTCCATGTCGTCAACCACGTGCCGTCCCCGAAGAACACGGTGCAGTTGGACTCGTTCTTGCAGACGGCGGCGACGGCCGGGTCGAGGCCCTCGCGGGCCCCGCCGTGGGCGCTGAAGGCTGGACCATCGGTGGGAGGGTGAACGAAGACCTCGCTGTAGGCGAAGGGGCGCTGCTTGAGCAGAGAGGCGACGTCGGCCATGGCTAGCCCCCAGCCGGTCTGGCCCGGACGGCGTGCATCTCCTGCAGCAGCCGGGGCATGCGGCTGTTCAGTAGCGTCTGGGACAGCGCCTGGTGGATCGGCGTGGGGTCGAACTCCAGCAGCAGGGCCGCCAGGTTGGCGTTCTGGGGGACCAGGACGCCGATCTCGGCCATCAGCTCGGTCTGCCTCTTGGCAAAGTCCGTCGCCGGCATTGCCCGCACGCGGTTGAGGAAGTCCAGCAGCATCTGTCGGCTGTTCTCACGCGCCGCGGTGCCCTCCCCCCCGGCCTGCGCTGACAGCAGCGCCACCAGCCGGTCGCGCGATTGGGCCCAGGTCGCCTCGTCTGTGTCGCGCAGGCGCTTGAGCAGGGCCAGGCCGCGCCGGCCGATGGCATCCGGCTGCCCGCCGCCGATCAGCTTCCCCTGCTGCTCGGGGGTCAGCACCGCCCATACCAGCTTCTCCTCGGCTGTCAGCTCTGTGATGGGCTTGCCGTCCGGCAGGCCCCGGTCCCCCAACTGCTGGACGGCCGTCTGCATGAGCCGCCCGAGGGCTTCCTGGTCGCCCGGCTTCATCTCCTGGCCGGCCAGGACCTTCCGGCGGAGCTCCTCGGCCTTGTCCGCAGCCTCGGCCACGACCTGGAGGTCCGGCCCCGGCGGCGGGTGCGCCTGGTGAACCGCGGCCACGGTCTGCCACTGCGCGTCCGTCAGGGCCAGCTGCGTCAGGCGCCCGAGGATTTCAATGTCCGTCCAGATGTCAATCAGGCGCACGATGCCGGTCAGGAGCTGACCACGGTCAGCCTCCTGCGCCCCGCATGCCGTCGCCCACAGCAACCCCGGGAGCAACAACAACACGCTCAGTCTGCGCATCACGATCCTCCCCTATTCGCCCGTCAGCACCATGTTGTCGCGGTGGATGACTTCATCGGCGCCGGCGTGGCCAAGGATGCGGCCAATGTCACGGCTATGCCGCCCGGCGATGCGACGCACTTCGTCTACCGAGTAGTTGACCAGCCCCCGCGCGATCTCGCGCCCCTCCGGCCCCACTACCGAGACCAGATCACCGGCCTCGTAGTCGCCCCGGCTGCTGGTCACGCCGCTGGGGAGCAGGCTCGCGCCATCGGGCTGGCATAGCGCCCGGCAGGCCCCCTCGTCAATCCAGATGGTGCCCATCGGCTCGCGCACCGCTGCCAGCCAGGGCTTCTTGCCCCCGGCCGTCTGCCGCCCGGCCACGAACAGCGTCCCCACCTGCTGCCCCTCGCACAGCCGCAGCAGCACATTGTCCTCGCGGCCGTCGGCCATCACGACCGAGATGCCGCAGGTGGCGGCCACGCGCGCGGCGGAGATCTTGGCCTTCATCCCGCCCCGGGACTCCGGCCCGCCGGCCGAGCCCACGTCAGCCTGCAGCGGCGCGCCCGGCTGCACCACGGGGATGAGCTGCGCCTCCGGGTTCTGCGACGGGTTGTCGGTGAACAGCCCCGCCTGGTCGGACAGGAAGACCAGCAGGTCCACCCGCATCTTGGTGGCCACGATCGCCGCGAGGCGGTCGTTCTCCACGAACGTGACTCCCTCGACGGACACGCTGTCGTTCTCGTTGATGATCGGGACGACGTGGGTCTTGAGCAGCAGCTCCAGTTGGTTGCGGACGTTGGTGTAGCGCTGCCGATCAATCATGTCATCCATCGTCAGCAGCACTTGCGCGGGGATGAGCGCGTGCGCGGCGAAGGCCGCGGAGTAGTTACGCATCAGCTCCGGTTGCCCGATGGCGGCGGCGGCCTGACGGTAGGTCAGGGTCTCCTTGGTGCGCGGGTTGCGCAGGACCTGGCGGCCCAGATGCACCGCCCCGGAGGTGACGATGAGGCACTCCACGTCCCGGTCCTTGAGCCGACCGATCTGCCGCGCCAGCCGGTCGAGGAAGATCATGTCCAGCCCGCCCTCGGGGTCGGTCACCACGCGCGTACCGACCTTCACCAGCAGGCGGCGCACTTGCGGCAGGCAGTTGTCTTCAGCGTGTGTGTGCTCGGACACCTGGCGGATCACCTACAACCGACGGCGGGAACCGGGAGCCGAGAGGCGCAAGTCGGGAACGGTGGGGCCTGGCCGTCCCCAAGCCCCAAGACCCAGTCCCCAATCCCGCCTCTCAGCCTCTCACCTGCCCGTTACCGTGGATGACATACTTGTAGCTCGTGAGTTCGCGTACGCCGACCGGCCCGCGGGCGTGCATCTTGCCGGTCGAGATGCCGATCTCGGCGCCCATGCCGAACTGCCCGCCATCGGTGAAGCGGGTGGAGGCATTGTGGTAGACGCACGCCGAGTCCACCTCGCGCAGGAAGCGCGCGGCGTTGGCCTCGCTATCCGTGATGATCGCCTCGGTCAGGCCCGAGCTGTGCTCGGCGATGCAGTCCAGCGCCTCGTCGAGTGACGAGACCAGGCCCATGGTCAGAATGAGGTCGAGGTACTCGGTATCCCAGTCCTCGGCCGTGGCCTCGGTGCAGCCGTCACAGACAGCCATGACGCCGGCATCGGCCCGGATCTCCACGCCCGCGGCCTGCAGGTCGCCTACAATGGCCTTGAGCGCCTTCGTGTTGTGTTCGTGGACGTAGAGATTCTCTACGGCGTTGCAGACGCCCGGCCGCTGCACCTTGGCGTTGTGGACGAGGCTGACGGCCATGTCCACGTCGCAGGCGGCGTCCACGTAGATCTGCGTCATGCCGCGCTCATGCTCCAGCACGGGCACGGTGGCATTGTCCTTGACCGTGCGGATGAGCTGCTTGCCCCCGCGCGGGACAACCAGGTTCAGGTACTGGTCGAGCTTGACCAACTCCAGCACGGCCTGGCGGTCCGTGACAGGCACGATCTCCACGCACGAGGCAGGCAGGCCCACTTCCGCGGCCGCCTCGGCCAGCAGGCCGGCGAGGCACACATTGGAGTGGATGGCTTCCGACCCGCCGCGCAGCACCACGGCGTTGCCGGCCTTCAGGCACAGGCCGACAGAGTCCACGGTCACGTTGGGCCGCGACTCGTAGACGATCCCCACCACGCCGATGGGCACAGGGACCTTCTGGATGCGCAGACCGTTCGGGCGCTCCCACTCAGCGAGGGTGTCCGCCAACGGGTCGTCGAACGCCGCGATCTCCTCCAGTGCCACGGCCATGTCCTCGATGCGCTTGTCATCCAGGCGCAGGCGGTCGAGCATGGCCGAGGACAGGCCCTTCTCCTGCCCGGTCTCCATGTCCTTGGCGTTCTCGGCCTGGATCGTCTCGGCGTTGGCGCGGAGCTTGCCGGCCATGGCGCGCAGGGCCGTGTCGCGCAGTGCCGCATCGGCCTTGATGAGGTCGCGAGTGGCCGCGCGGGCCCGCGCCGCACGCTCTACGACGGCTTCCCTGATGTCCATCGAGTCCTCCGGGATGGGGCAAAGATGCGCCGGTGAGGGCGCACGTATAATGTACTGTTTTGGGCACGGTTCCTCAAGGGGAGAGTCGGGAGCGGGACGGCGTCCTCACCCCTCCCCCTCTCCCTCGCTCCGCTGTGCTTCGCTCCGGAGAGGGGGACCATTCGCCCACCTCGTGGCTTCGAAGCTACAAGGCGCCATCCGGCTTCCCCTCTCCGGAGCGCTCAGCCTTACCGAGCGCGAGGGAGAGGGGGAGGGGTGAGGACGCCGTTTGCCGTTCCCCGTTCACCCCAGATCGCCGGCCCTGTACCCGTACCGCCGCATCAGCAGGTACGTGCCCGTCGCCCCGCCCGCCCACACCACCAGCAGGCTCTCGAGGTTGGCCAGGCCTGCCAGGGCCGCCACCAGCGCGCACGGGCCGCCGACCAGCCACCCGGTGAGCAGGTGCTCGTACGAGCAACGCCACTGCGGCAGGAGGCGCCGCCCCACTGCCGAGGCCGCCCAGGCGCTCAGGGCGCCCAGACCCAGCGGCGCCAGGGCCAGCGCCCAGTGCGGAAGAGCCCCCTTGAGCGCCATGCTCAGGGCGATGCCCAGCATGAAGCTGCCGCCGAAGGCGCATACGCCGTGGCCGAAGGGCGTCATCAGGTGCTGGGGCCCTGCGGCTGCCTCGGGGCCGGCGCCACACGCGGGGCAGGTCGTGGCGGAGTCGCGCACAGGGGCGCCGCACGCCGGGCACAGCCGCCCCAGCCCGCGCCGCTCCGGTTGCCACTGGGCGGGCGTCTTGTGGTCAGTCAACGCCGGGCACTCCTCTGTGCGGCCGCATCCCTGCCGGGAGCGCTCTGCTACGACCGGGCCGCCCAGCGGTCCCGCACCTGCGCCGCGAGGCCCAGCCGCTCCGGCACGCTACCCTCGGTGGGCTTGCACTCCAGCGTGCGGATACCAGCGAAGGCGTGTTCTGCCAGCGCGTCCAGATACGGCTCGAAGTCCAGGCAGGCCTCGCCGGGGATGTAGTGATCGCGCAGCTGTGCATCCACGTCGTGCAGGTGCAGGGAGAACAACCGCCCCGACTCCAGCGCCACCCGCCCCTCCGCCACCGGGTCCAGACCCGCCTGCACGGTGTGACCGATGTCGTGGCAGAGACCCACATGGTCGCCCAGGCCCTCGATCAGCGCCAGCAGGGAGGCCATGGTGCCCCCCAGGTCCGCGTTGGCTCCGAGGTTCTCGACGCCCAGGCGCAGGCCGCGCTCGCCGGCGGCGTCGGAGAGCCGGTCCAGCGAATCCCGCACCCGTCGCTGCGCCGAGGTCAGGGCCACGCCGGTCAGGCCGGCGGCGCTGCTGATGGGGTGGACGACCATCTCGGGCGCGCCCGCGGCAGCCATCGTGCCGAAGTAGTCGAGGTTGGCCTGCACCGAGGCCAGGCGCGCCGCCTCGTCCGCCAGGTCCAGGTAGCGGCCCGGGACGGGGGTGTGCACGGAGCTGATCGTCAGGCCGGCGGCTCGCAGGTCGGCAGTGACGGCAACCGGGTCCTGCTCCCAGGCGATGACCAGGGGTGAGGCGTCGTCAGACAGCTCGACGCGGCGGAAGCCCGCGTCAGCCAGGGCGGCGACAGCCGCGGCCGGGGCCAGCGGCGCGGCGATCCACGAGGAAATGCCATACTGAGCCATAGGGACAACTCCTGAGCAAGCGTGATGCGTGCGGCAGAGGCGTGAAGACTTCCGCTGTCACCGCAGGAACCCTTCCTGGCTGGCTTGCTCGCCCCTTCTGGGCGTGTTCTTCCCTGCCGTGCCATCATCATGTATAATGCGGGGCACGAACGGCGGGGACCGGGCGCAGGGCCGGGCCTCGTCGCACGAATGGGGAAATACTGCTGCTCAAGCACAGGCTGCCGTTTGCACTGCGCGCAGGCCTCGTGTCTGCGCTGGTCCTGGGGCTGCTGACGGGCCTGCACTGGCTACACGGCCTGGATAACTGGCTGGCGGCCGGGGCCTTTGCTGTGCGTGGTCCGCTGCCGCCAGAGCCTTCAGTCGCGGTAGTAGCCCTCGATGCCGCCAGCGAGGGTAACCTCAAGCCGATGCCCTGGCCGGCCGAGACGTGGCGGCGGGCTTTGAGCAACCTTCTGTCAGCCGGGCCGCGAGCGGTGGGGCTGGACGTGCCGGATGTGCGCAAGGCAGTGGACTGCAACGGCCCGGGGGCCCGGCAACTGGCGGCCGTCATCTCCGGGCGCCCGGTGGTCCTGGCGTTCGCAGTGCAAGACGGGACCGGAGACGTCGTGACTGCCCCGCCGGGGCTGGCCCGCCACTCCTGCGGCACCGATGGACTGCCCGAGCCGCCGACGGGCCGCAAGTGCCTCCAGTTGCCCCCTGATGAGGTGCTGACGGCGGCAGCGGGCGTGGGCGCGATCAACGTCTATCCCGATCTGGACGGTGTGGCGCGCGCGGTGCCCTTGCTGGTGGGCTATGACGGGCGCTCGTACCCCTCCCTGGTGCTGGAGATGGCCCGACTGGCACAGGGCCTGCCCCGGGGGCAGGCGCGCCTGCAGCGCCCCTGGGTGTCCCTCGGGCAGGCGCGCTACAAGGTGCTGCCGAGCGCCGAGATGGTGGTCAACTTCGCCGGCGGCTACATGCAGTACCAGCCGGTGCCCTTCCACATGCTGCTGAAGATGAGCCCCGCAGACCTCCAGCGCAGTTTCGGCGGCAAACTCGTCCTGATTGGCCCCACTGATGGCAGCCTGGCGCCGTACCTGCGGACGCCGGTGGCGCCGCGCCTGCCGGGAGTGGAACTGCAGGCGAATGCGCTGGGCAACCTGTTGCGCGGCGACTACTTCCGGCCCCTGCCGGGCTGGCTCTCGCTGGTCGCACTGCTGGCGGCGTGTCTGCTCACCGCGCTACTCGTGGCGGAGCGGCGCCTGGCAGTGGGCGCGTTGCTGACGCTGGTGCTCACCGTGGCCACAGGCGCGTTGCTGTATGTCGTCTTCCGGCAGGGCTACTGGCTGCCGTGGTCGGCGCCATTGCTGGGTGTGGCGTTCACCGGGGTGGCCCTGGCCCTGCAGCAGGCCGGGGTGGCCGACCAGTCGCGGGCGCGGACCGAGGCGGCCATGCGCAGCCGCCTGGAAGCCATCGCGCGCGTCGGCGACCTCGTGGACAGCAGTTTGGACCGCCAGGAACTGCTCAACCAGATCATGCAGTGGGTCGAGGCCGAGCTGAATGTGGAGGCGTGCTCGCTGCTGCTGGTGAGCGAGGACCGCCAGCACCTGCGCTTCGAGGTGGCCCTGGGGCCCAAGGGCGACCTGGCGAAGGACTTCGTGCTGCACATGGGCGAGGGTGTGGTGGGCATCGTGGCCCAGACTGGCCGGCCGATGGTCATCAACTCGGCCCTCAACGACCCTCGCCGCCAGAGGGATATCGCCAAAGCCATTGACTACCAGCTAGAGAAGGTCCTGTGCGTTCCCATGACGCTGCGTGGGGAGGTCATGGGCGTGCTGGAGGTCATGAACAAGCGCGACCACTCCGACTTCACGGAGCAGGACTGCTCGCTACTGACCGTGATCGCCCAGCAGGCCTCCCTGTTTCTGGAGAATGCCCGGCTCTATGGCGTGCTCCAGCAGCGTGTGGACTATGCCAATGCCGAGTTGCTGACCGCCATGCGCGAACTGCGCCTGGAGAAGGCGCGGGTGGAGACCCTGGTGGAGGAGATGGTGGACGGTGTGGTGGCCGTGGACGCCGACAACCGCGTCGTGCTGGTGAACTCGGTGGCGCGGCAGATGCTGGGCCTGCGCGACCGGGACATCGAGGGGCGCTCGCTCAAGGCGGTACTGGCCCATCCGCAGCTCCAGGCGCTCTTCGACCAGCCGCTGTCGGCCAGCCGGCCGTCCATCACCGAGGAAGTGGACTTGCACGGTGACACCGGACAGGTGGTGCGGGTGTCGGTGGCGCGCATCGAGGGACCGGCCGATGAGCTGATGGGCAAGTGCGCCGTCTGCACCGACATCACGCACTTCAAGCAACTCGACCAGATGAAGACCGACCTGGTGTCGTTCGTGTCGCACGAGCTGAAGACGCCGCTGACTTCCATCGGCCTGTACGGGCACATGCTGCGCGAGAAGCTGCAGGCCGGCGCCGTGCCCGAGGCGCAGGACATGGCAGCCTCGATTGACCGCCAGAACACGCGCATGAAGCACATGGTCGAGGACTTCCTGAACATCTCGCGCATCGAGGCCGGGCGGCCGCTGGACATGCTGTGGCATGAGATTCACGACGTGCGGCAGTTCGTGGATGAGGTGGTGGCCATCGAGGCCCGCACCACGCGCGACCACGAGTTCTCGCTGGATTTGCCCCCGGACACCCCGGCGCTGTGGGCGGACCGGGGCAAGCTCGAGGAAGTGCTCATCAACCTGGTGAACAACGCCATCAAGTACTCCCCGGACGGCGGGCTGATCACCATCGCCGCCGAGCCACAAGACAACATGATGCGCTTCTCCATCACCGACATGGGCGTGGGCGTCTCCCGGGAGGCCCAGAGCCGCCTGTTCCAGCGCTACCAGCGGGTCGGCAACAAGCAGCGGGTCAGCGGCACCGGCCTGGGGTTGTTCGTCTGCAAGGCCCTGATTGAGGCTCACGGCGGCAAAATCTGGGTGCAGAGCGAAGAGGGCAAGGGCAGCACGTTCTACTTCACCGTGCCCATCTACCACGGCCAGGACAAGGACAACGCCGCGGCGCAACCCTCGCCGGGGTAGGAGCACCATGCCAACCACAGTGCCCCTTCAGGCCGGCATGCACGTGGAACTCAAGAAGCCGCATGCCTGCGGCGCCAACCGCTGGGAAGTCATTCGCCTGGGGATGGACATCAAGCTGCGGTGCACCCAGTGCGGCCGGTATGTGACGCTGGATCGCCCGGTGTGCGAGCGGCGGGTACGCAAGGTCCTCGAGACCACGTAGGGGCGCGATTCATCGCGGCCGTTGTTTGTTTGCTGCATCGACGGACTCGTCGGCGCGATGAATCGCGCCACTATAGGAGTTGCCATGCCTACTGTGACTGCTGCCGTTGACATCGCCGCCCCGCTCGACCGGGTCTATGCCCTGTCGCGCGACATCGAGGCCTTCCCGAGCTTCATGCCCGACGTGCAGGAGGTGAAGATCCTCGAGCAGCACCCGGACGGCTACCAGCGCAGCTCGTGGGTCGGTATCGTCAAGGAGTTCAAGCGCACGATCTCGTGGACGGAGGAGGACCACTGGGACGACGCCGCTCATACCTGCCGGTTTGAGCAGACGGAGGGCGACTTCGCCCTCTACCGGGGCGACTGGCGCTTTGACGCCGCCGACGCCGGGACCCATGTGGAGCTGGAAGTAGAGTACGAGTATGACGTGCCGCTGATCGGCAATCTCATCAAAGCGCTGCTGAAGCGCAAGATGCAGGAGAACTGCGACAACATGCTGGCCGCGATCAAGGCGCAGGCCGAGAAGGCCTAGCGGCTTCAGGCTACCGCAGATAGCGAACAGGGCCTCCCGGCGACGGGAGGCCCTGTGGTGTCTCTGGGAGGCAGATGGGGGCGCTAGCCCGCTGCGTCCCCGGTCGGCGCCTCGGCGGCCGGCTCCTCCTCGTCCTCGTGCGGTATGAATACCTGCTCCACGTGCTCCGCCGGCAGCTTCCGCGTGACCGCGGACACCAGCGGCAGCACGACCAGCGGCACCAGCATGGCGATGGCGCTGGCCACCGGGATGATGGGGGACTTGGCGATGGGGATCAGCCCGCCGGCGGGGGCCGGGAAGCGCATGAAGATCGGCACGCCCACGGCGATGGCCAGCCCCACGAAGGCCGCGACGACGGCCCCCGTCCGCGTGGCGCCCTTCCAGAACAGCCCGTAGACGTACGGCGCGATGAAGAAGCCCGCCAACGCGCCCCATGAGAAGGCCATCATGTTGACGATGAAGCTGATCTTGCAGGCCGCCAGCATGACGGACACGCCGACGAAGATGCCGCACAGCACGCGCAGCACCGCGACACCCTTCGGGTCGGCTGCCGTACCCTTGACGCGATAGCCCAGCAGGTCCACGGAGATGGCGGCGCTGGACACCAGCACCAGCGAGGCGAGAGTGCTCATCGAAGCCGCCAGGACGATCAGCAGAATCAGGACCGTGAACCAGGGCGGCATGTGCGTAAAGAGCATGAAGGGCACGATCTTGTCGGGCTCAAGCTTGGCGTCGAAGGGCAACTGGGTGGCCTGCAGCAGCAGGTGGCTCATGCCGCCGGTGAAGTACGCGCCGCCGGCGATCAGGATGCAGAAGGCCGTCGAGATGACCGTGGCGGGCAGGATGTCCTTGGGGCGCCTGATCGAGTAGAACTTCTGCACCATCTGCGGCATCCCCCACACGCCCAGGCTGGTGATGAGCACGAGGGAGGCCAAAGTCAGCCAGCCGGGCACCGGCCCGGGGGCAAATAGGCCGGGTGTGTTCTGCGGTTGCAGGCCTTGCGAGACGGCGCTGGCGATACCACCCACCGGCGCCGAGATGAGCGCGATCATGATGATGACGCCGACGATCTGGACGAGGCCCTGGAAGAAGTCGGTCAACGTGACGGCCAGGTAGCCGCCCATCAGCAGGTAGATGCCGGTGATGAGGGCCATCATGCCGACGGCGGTGAGGTAGTTCACGCCGAGGTTCTGCTCGAACAGGTAGGCCAGCCCCTGGTAGACCGAGGCCGAATAGGGCACCAGGAAGATGAAGATGACGACGGCGGAGATGCTGCGGAAGGCCGGCCAGGCATAGCGGGCGTGGAGGAACTCCGGCATGGTGATGGCGTCGAGCCGGGCCGTCATCGAACGGGTCCGGCGAGCCAGGAAGAACCAGGCTGCCAGCGACCCGACCAGGACGTTGCCGGCCGCGATCCACAGGGTGTTCATGCCGAAGCCCCAGCCGAGCTTGCCGGCATAGCCGATGAAGAGAACAGCGGAGAAGTAGGTGGTGCCGAAGGCGAAGGCGGAGACCCAGGGACCGATCTTGCGCCCGGCGATGAAGAAGTCCCCCACGTTCCTCACCCGTCGCGACGACCAGTAGCCGATGGCGACGTTGATGAGGATGTACAGCAGAACTACGGCGATGCGCGCAGCCATGAAACGACCTCCCAGGGCTAGGTGTGGGCTTGTGCACGCGTTCACAAAGGGGGAAGGGCTCCCCCCATGCGGTGCACCACAGGGACGGATTCTCTCAGAGTCCGTGCGAGGGCAGACCACTCCGGCTGCCCCTGGGAAACGACCTGCACAGAGTAACCATTCGCCCGGCGGAGGTCAAGAGGTGCGTCTCTCGCCCTGCGCCGCGTGCCCCACACCCTTGCCGTCGAACGCCCCATCGGCTATCCTGCGGGGCAATCCTGCACCGGCGGAGGATAGGATGACCAGTCCCCAAACGCCGTCCCCCATCCCGACCCTGGCCCGGCACCTGGGCCTGTGGGCGCTCGTGCTGTATGGCGTCGGCGACATGCTTGGCTCCGGCATCTACGCCCTGATCGGCAAGGCCGCGGGCGTGATGGGCAACGCCGTCTGGCTGGCCTTTGTGGTGAGCATGGTCGCGGCAGTGTTGACGGCGCTGTCGTATGCTTCCCTGGGGTCGCGCTATCCCCGCGCCGCCGGGGCCGCCTACGTCACCCAGCGGGCCTTCAGCCGTCCGGCCCTGTCGTACTTCATCGGCCTGATGGTCATGGCCTCAGGGCTCACGTCCATGGCGACGCAGTCCCGCGCGTTTTCGGACTACTTCTCGGTGTTCGTCGGCGACGTGCCGCGCGCGGTGCTGGTCGTGGGCTTCCTGCTGGTGCTGACGGCCATCAACTTCTGGGGCATCCGCGAGTCGGCGTGGCTGAACGCCGTGTGCACGACGGTCGAGGTGTCGGGGTTGCTCATCGTCGTCGCGGTCGGTTGGCGCTTCTGGGGCAGCGCGAACTACCTGGAGCCGGCGACGCTGCTCGGCGGGGGCCTGGCCAACCTGACGCCCATGCTGGTCTTGCAGGGGGCGGTGCTCACCTTCTACT
>JAJFUB010000031.1 GCA_021372615.1 bacterium
GAATCGGGAATCGGGAATCGCGGGGCGGAACGCGCAGGTGCGCCGGCGAGCCGGCGCACCTGCAGTTCGGGGCCCACCGACGGTGCGGTGGGCCGAGGCGAAGGAGGCCTACTGCCCCTTCGTCGGCTGGGTCTGGCTGGGGCCGAGGCCGTTGGGCTTCTCGTCGGCCTTCAACGGGCTGGGCTTGAAGCACAGGAACCAGTCCACGCAGCGCAGGCCCTGCTGGTTGGCCGTGTTCACACGCTCGTTGGCCGTGCCGCACGAGCCCGGCGGGGGCACGATGACTTCCTCGCCCGGCTGCCAGTTGGCTGGCGTCGCGATCTTGAACTGGTCGGAGGTCTGCATGGCGATCAGGAGGCGCTTGATCTCCTCCATGTTGCGCCCGTTCGACAGCGGGTAGTACAGGAGCGCCCGGATCGTCCCCTCCGGGTCAATGAAGAAGACCGCACGCACCGCCTGTGTCGTGCTGGCAGACGGCTGCAGCATGCCATACTTCCGCGCGACCTCCATCTTGAGGTCCTCGATCAGCGGGAAGGTGACTTCGATGTTCTTGATGTCCTTGTACGTGATCTTCTCGCGGATCGTCCGCAGCCACGCGATGTGGGCGTAGATGCTGTCAATCGAGAGCCCGATCAGCTCGCAGTTGAGCGCCTTGAACTCCGGCAGCATCTTGGCGAAGGTCATGAACTCAGTCGTGCACACCGGCGTGAAGTCCGCCGGGTGAGAGAAGAGGATCACCCACTTGCCCTTGAAGTCGTCCGGGAACTTGATGTCCCCCTGCGTCGTCTTGGCGGTGAAGGCCGGGGCCTTCTCGCCGATTAGCGGGAGACGCGTGGGCAACTCGTACTGCGCCCACGCCATCCCCGCCAGGCACATCACCAGCACCATCAGGCTCACGGCCGTCAACAGTGTCTTCCTCATCATCTTCACTCCTTGGTCATCAAGTACGCGGCTGTGTAACCAGATTATATAGTTTGGTTACGAATGATGCAACCTCTACTGCGCCCGGCCCCCGGCCGCCATCAGTGTCAACTGCTTGCCGCTATTCAGCCACAGCAGCGTGGCCCCGCCGCGCACGACGGCCTGGCAGTCCAGGCACGCTACCGCGCCCTTCTTCATCTCCACCTCGGCCCCGCCAATCAGCTCCCCGATGATGGTGCTGAAGTCCGGCTCGTGCCCCACGAGCATCACCGTCCCCGGATGCCCCTGCTCCTCCAGCAGGTCACGCAGGCTGGCTGTCGTCAGCCGCCCGGCCAGGACCGACGTCTGCTCCACGGGCGCCCCCAGCGTCTCGGCTACGAGTTCCGCCGTCTGGACGGCCCGCACCAGCGGGCTGGTGAGGACCAGGCCCACCTCGACGCCGAGAGCCTGCAGCGCTACCCCTGCCTCGCGCGAGCGGCCCAGGCCCCTGTCGGTCAGGCGGCGGTCGGCGTCCGTGCGCCCTGGCGGCGTGTTCTCGGCTTCGGCGTGGCGCATGAAGTACAGCAGCATGGTGGTCTTCCCGGGCAGGCCCCGTCCCGTCGGTGGCGGCATGTCACGTTCTCTTGTTCGTTCGCGTTCGACCGTGAATTGTCCTGCAGGCCCCAGCCCGACGGGGGCCGAATAGGGAGCCATCCCACGACAACGAGGAAGACCCGATGCTGCGACCTGCTGCCACTGCCGGAACGTTCGTGCTGGACGCCGAGGGGGCGCCCGGCTTCGAGATCACTGTCCGCACGACCCCCGCCGTGCCGTTCGACGCCCAGGCCACTCCCGCCGCAGGCGGCGTGTGCGAACTCATCGTTCGCCCCACTGCCGAGGCCTCGCTGGAGGAGTTGGCGGTGGAACTGTCGCCCACCGGCGCCGGAACGACATGTCTGCAGCCGGAGGCGCGTGTGTTGTCGCTCGGGGGCTTCGAGTTGGGCTGGCGGGGCGCCGTGGCGCTGGGGACGCTGCTGGACGAGGGCGAGGGGCGCGCCAGCCTGACCGGCCTCGGCGTGGCCCTGCAGGGCGCGAGACTGGCGCTCGTGCTGGGCGCGGGGCACGCCAATGGCGACTTCCCGGCCTTCTCGACCGATGGCCAGCGCCTGACGCTGACCTTCACGCCCCAGCGCCCCCTGGCCGCCGGGGAGCGCTTCCGCGTGCTGATGGGGCTGGCGGACGATGTCGCCGCCGTGCTCGCCGACTACGGCGCGGCCCTCGGCCGCGACGCGCGACCGCTGGGCGAGGCGCCGACGGGTTGGAACAGTTGGGACTACTACCGGGGCGGCATCACGATGGACGCCTGCGCCGCCGAGATGGCGGCGATCAACGCCTCGCCCCTGCGCGGCAAGCTACGCTACTTCGTCATTGACATGGGCTGGGAGAACTGCTGGGGCGACTGGCGCCCGAACCGCAAGTTCCCCGAGGACCCCGCCGACATCGCCGGCGCGATCAAGGCGGCGGGCTTCGCCCCGGGCATCTGGGTGGCGCCGCTGCAGGCCAGCACCTATGTCCCGTGGGTGCGCGATGAGCGCGACTGTTTCTGCCAGGGCGCCGACGGCGACGCGATCGTCGGCCAGGGCAACGGCGCGTGCGTGCTCTTTGATCCCACCCACCCGCGCACCGTTCAGTGGCTCCATGACACCTTCTCCGGGCTCCGCGAGGCGGGCTTTGAGCTGTTCAAGGTGGACTACCTGTACCGCGCCTACTTCGACAGCATGGCCACGCTGCACGACCCGACGGTCGGCAAGGCCGCGGCGGCGCGGCGCTTCCTCGAGATCATCCGCGAGGCCATCGGGCCGGACGCGCACCTGCTCAGTTGCGGGGCGCCGCTGCCGTGCGCGCTGGGGCTGGCCGACAGCGCCCGCATCTCCGCCGACATCCACAACTTCTGGGGCCACGTGCGCCACAGCGCCATCCAGATCGCCGGCACGCACTGGCTCAACGGGCGGGCGTGGGTCAATGACCCGGACTTCGCGCTGATCCGCTGCGCGCAGACCAGTGCCGACCGCTACCAGAACCCGCCGTACACGCGCCGGCCCTACAACGACCCCAACGACTTCTGGTTGGCGGGCGATGACGCGACGTGGACGGAGCTGCACACCTGGCTGAGCCTCGTCCACCTGTGCGGCGGCTCGATCTTCGCCAGCGACTCCATCGCGCGGCTCAATGAGCGGGGCCTGGCGGCACTGGCGCACCTGCTGAGCCATCCCGCGCCGGCTCCGGCTGTCCCACTGGACCTCGTGGATGCCGTCCCGCCGCGGCTGTGGCTGGCGACGGCAGGCGAGCAGAGCTGCCTCGGCGTCTTCAACTGGGAGGACGAGGCGGCCGAAGTCGAACTGCCGGCGAATGCGCCGACGGCGGCGACGGACTACTGGACGGGGGAGAAGGTGAGCCTGGGCCGAAGCGTGCGGCTGGAGGGGCGGAGTGCGCTGGTGGTGGAGTTCTGAACGGCCTTGGGGTGGCGCATCCGTGCCGTTGCCGTTCCCCTCTCCGGAGCGAAGCGAGGGAGAGGGGTAGGGGTGAGGACGCCGTGGCCGTACCTCCGGCAGGTCTCTCCCGCTGGTGAGCCGAATCGCTGCATACCTTAGCACACGGGAGTGACGAACATGGACCAGGTCGGTGTTGGCATCATCGGGTCGGGCTTTGTGTCGGAGATCCACGTCGAGGCCTTCGGCATGGTGCCCAATGCGCGCGTCGTCGCCTGCGCCTCGCCCCACAACGCCGCGACCTTCGCCGCCAAGCATGGCATCCCCAAACACTTCCCTGACTACCGGGCGATGCTGGAACTGCCCGAGGTGGATGTCGTCCTGCTGGCCCTCCCCAACACGCTGCACTGCCAGGCATGTGAGGACGCCGCCGGCGCGGGTAAGCACGTCATCTGCGAAAAGCCCCTCTGCCCGACGCTGGACGAGGCCGACCGCATGATCGCGGCCTGCCGGCGCGCCGGCGTGCACCTGATGTATGCCGAGGAGCTGTGCTTCACCCCCAAATACGTCCGCGCCAAGCAACTGTGCGACGAGGGCGCGCTGGGCAAGCTGTACCTCATCAAGCAGAGCGAGAAGCACGACGGCCCGCACATGCCGTGGTTCTGGGATGTGACACAGTCCGGTGGCGGCGTGACGCTGGACATGGGCTGCCACGCCTTCGAGTACTTCCGCTGGATGCTCGGCAAACCCCGGGCGCTCAGCGTGTATGCCGACATGGGCACCTTCGTCCACCAGGACAAGACGCGGGGCGATGACGACGCGCTCATCATCGTGGACTTCGAGGGCGGCTGCCGGGGCCTGGCGGAGGAGAGCTGGGCCAAGCAGGGCGGCATGGACGACCGCATCGAGCTATACGGGTCGGAGGGCGTGATCTACTGCGACCTGCTCAAGGGCAGCAGCTTCGAGACCTACAGCACCCGGGGCTACGGCTACGCGGTCGAGAAGGCAGGCAGCACGCAGGGCTGGAGCTTCACGATGTACGAGGAGGTCTGGAACTACGGCTTCCCGCAGGAGGACCAGCACTTCGTGAACTGCGTGGCGGGGCTGGAGACGCCGCTGGAGACGGGCGAGGACGGCAAGGCGACGCTGGAGATCATCTTCGCGGCGTACGAGAGCGCGGGGACGGGGCGGAAGGTGGCGCTGCCGTTCACGCCACCGGCGGGGAAGAAGCCGATTGAGTTGTGGGTGAGGTAGATGGCCCATCGTCCTTCCGCGAGGGCGGTCTGGGGCAAGATGGTGCCTCACCGCGCGGGTGGTTGTGACAGCCAGATATGCAGCCCAAAGGCATCAGGAGGGAAGCGAATGGACACTGTAGTATGTGTAGCCACTGCCGTGAACGCCGTTGCTGTCGTAGTGCTCTTGGTCATCACGGCCTTCCAGGTCCAGTGGTTCAGGAACAGCGTGGCCGCCACCACTCGGTACAATCTGTCGGTGGATGCCCAAGCGCTGAACCGCCTCTTGGTTGAGTACCCAAGTACCCACAGGGCCTTTGCCGACACTGAGGTCTACAGGAGTCTCGGGCCGGATGAGCGGCTGCGGGCGGACACGATCTGCGAGGTGTGGTTACTCCACTACGAGACAGTCTTCGAGTCGTGGCCCACGATGTCCCTTGAGACACGGCGGTTGTATGAGAACGCCATCAGAGGTTCCGTGCACCACTACCCGTTGCTGCGCAAGATGCTGCATGACGATGCGTTCAGCGGCAAGCCCGTGTGGCACGTCAAGCTCCGGGAGATGGCCGGCTAGGCGAGAGCGAGCACAGCAGGGCAGCGCCATGCGGTCGCGGTGGCTGCCGACCATCCTGGGTGCGGCACTGTGTGGTGCCGTTCCGTTCGCAGGACGGTTGGCGCGCGTAGCGCGTCCCTTAGGCGGAGACTGAAGTCCCCGCCTGGGGGGCGGTCCTGCGGACCGCCGATCGTCCTGCGGACGAGACGGCAACGGCGATGCCTCGGTGGCGGTCTGGCGGCGACCTGGGGCCACATCCCACCGTGCCACACCCCTCAACCACACCCAAGGAGTTGTCCATGTCCCATATCTGGCTAGAAGCAGAGTCGTTCGCTGAACTCGGGGGGTGGGTGATTGACGCGCAGTCCATGGATCAGATGGGGTCGGCCTATGTCATGGCCCATGGCATGGGGGTGCCGGTGCCGGACGCGGAGACGGTGTGCGTCGTGCCCGAGGCCGGGCAGTGGACCGTGTGGGTGCGGACGCGCGACTGGACCGCGGTGTGGGGGCGCGGTGGGCCGGCTGGGACGTTCCAGGTCTGCCTGGACGGCGTGCCCCTGCCCGCGACGCTGGGGACGAACGGGGCCGAGTGGGCGTGGCAGAAGGCCGGGGTCGTGGCGCTGGAGCGGGGGCCGGTCACCATCGCCCTGCATGACCTGACCGGGTTCAATGGGCGCTGCGATGCGCTCTACCTGACGACCGACCCGGCCGACGTGCCGCCCAACGAAGCGCAGGCGCTCAGCGAGTTCCGCCGGGCCGCGGCGGGGATCGTCTGCGAGGATGATCCCGAGGTGTATGACCTCGTCGTGGCCGGCGGGGGAATGGCGGGGCTGTGCACGGCCATCGCAGCGGCGCGCTGTGGGGCGAAGGTGGTGCTCATCCAGGACCGGCCGGTGCTGGGGGGCTGCAACAGCTCGGAGATCCGCGTGCCCCTCGGCGGGCTGATTCATGTGCCGCCGTATCCGCAACTGGGGAACGTGGTCGAGGAGATCTCGCCCATCACCGGGCGGCCAGGGGTGCTGCCGGCGGAGTTCTACGAGGACACGCGGAAGGCGAACGTCTTTCACACCGTGCCCGACGGGCGGTGCCGGCTCGTGCTGAACGCACGGGTCGTGGCGGTGGAGCGCGACCCCGATGAGCCGCAGAGGATCACGGCCTGCCTCGCGCGAGACATCCGCACCGGGGGCGAGACGCGCTTCCGGGCGCGGCTCTTTGCCGACTGCACCGGCGACGCGACCCTCGCGCGCCTGATGGGCGCCGAGACCATGTACGGGCGCGAGCCGCGCGACAAGTATGGCGAGTCGCTGGCCCCGGTGCAGGGCGATGACGAAGTGATGGGTATGTCGGTGATCTGGAGTTCGGAGCAGGGCGACACGCCGGCGCCCTTCCCCGAGATTGACTGGGGCCTGGAAGTCACCGAGGACAACGTCTACCACGTCCGCAGCGGCGACTGGGAGTGGGAGACCGGCCAGTACCGCAACCAGGCCGACGACACCGAGACGATCCGCGACTACGGGCTGATGGCGATCTTCGCGAACTGGTCGTACCTGAAGAACCGCTCGGCGCGCCGCGCCGAGTGGGCGCGGGACCGCCTCACGTGGATCACGCCTCTGGGTGGCAAGCGCGAGAGCTATCGCGTGGTCGGCGACTACATCATGACGCAGAACGACATCGAGGGTGACACGATCCAGCCGGACGCGACCGCCTCGATGACGTGGAGCATTGACCTGCACTTCCCCGACCCCGAGCACCTCGCCAAGTTCCGCGAGCCCTTCCGCTCGTGCGCCTATCACCGCAACCTGATGCAGCCCTACCCGGTGCCGTACCGCTGCCTGTACGCGAAGGACGTGACGAACCTGTTCCTGGGCGGGCGGATCATCAGCGCCTCCCATGTGGCGTTCGGGTCGGTGCGGGTCATGCGCACGCTGGGGCTGCTGGGCGAAGTCATCGGCATGGCCGCGGCGCTTTGCGCCCGGGAGGGGCTCTGTCCGCGCGACATCTACCTGTCGCGGCTCGATGAGCTGAAGGCGATGATGGAGCGGGGCGTGCCCCCGCCGCCGACCTACCATCCCGGCGGCACCGGCCGCAAGTACGAGGGCTACCACTTCAAGGACACCGGACACCTGGGCGTGTATCCGGACCGCGACCCCAAGCTGGACGACCCGGAAGTGGCCAAGCGCGTCCGGGCGCTGGGCCTGCAGCACATGGAATGACCCGGCCCGCGTTCGGGCTCTGCGGACCGGCGATGGCGCGGCAACGCCCAGGCGTCCTCGACGCGCCATGGAGCTTCGCCATCGGCAGCGGACAGCGGAAGGAGCCTCATCCCCATGTCCCTCACCTCGGATGACCACATGCGGTTCGCGGTGTACTTCATTCCGGAGGCGCCCGGCATGCTGTACAGACTGGGGACGGGCCTCCTCGGCTATGACGTGCGGGCGCCAGGCGTGTGTCCCGACGACCTGGGGCTCCGCGGGCGGCTCGCCGCGAGCCTCGGGCCCCCCCATTCGCCAGGCGGCTTCGACCCGGGCTGGGTCGAGAGGGCCAGCAGGTTCGGCTTCCATCTCACCATCTGCGACGCGATTGACCTCAAGGTCGAGCCCCCCGGGGAGGTGGAAGAGAAGCTAAGCCAGGTGCAGGAGCGGATACGTGAGGTGCTTGGCTACCTCAAGCCGGGGCGAGAGTTCTGGCTGCTCCCGCCCGATGACGGCAGATCCGTGGACTTCTTCCCCTCCGGCAAGAAGCGCGCGGTGGTGCTCAAGTACAAGCCCAGCGATGCGCTGCGCGTGCTGGAGACGCTTCTGGTCGCACTGGTGAACCCTCTGGGGACCGGCTCGAGCGAACACAGCAGGCTGCTGCAGACGCCACTGCCTGACCAGCGGACCTACACGCAACTGCGGACGCTGAAGTTCTACAGTTCGACGGTGTTCGACAGCTACTGTCCCCATCTCACCTTGCTCGATCCCTGTCCTGACCTGCTGGCGTGCGAGGACACGCGGGATCGGATCCGCCAGTTCTTCACTGACGAGTTCCGCGACTACCTGGCCAGGGTGCCAGTAACGAACGTGTGCCTGCTGGTCAAGAGGGGAAGCGAGGCGCATTGGCGTATCCGGGAGGAGTTCCCGATCGGCCCGGCACGCCCATAGGGCACGCCAACTGCGTGGCCCGCCTGCGGACCCGCCAGCGATGGCCTACGCGGCGTGCGAGCCCGTGGTGGCGGGCCGGGAGCTGGCACTGCTCCTTATCAGGCCACTGTGCTTGCACTATATAGGCAGGTGTTCACCAGACGGGGGGCCAGGAGCAGACCGATGGAACAGCAGTGGTACCAGACGCTATTCGCCAACTACGCGCGCCAGTATGACGAAGAAGTCTACACCCAGGGCACCCAGGGCGAGGCGGACTTCCTGGAGCGGGAGCTGGAGCACGACCGCACGCGAACCATCCTCGACATCGGCTGCGGCACCGGCCGCCATGACATCGAGCTGGCCACGCGGGGCTACCGGGTGACGGGTGTGGACCTGTCAGCCGCGCAACTGGCGCGGGCGCGGGAGAAGGCGGCCGCCGCGGGCGTCTCCGTGGACTTCCGCCAGGGCGATGCCCGCGAGCTGGACTTCGTCGCGGCCCTCGATCTGGTCATGATGGTCTGTGAGGGCGGCTTCTGCCTCATGGAGACCGACGAGATGAACTACCGCATCCTGCAGGGAGCGTGCCGGGCGCTGAAGCCGGGCGGGAAGCTGGTGCTGACGACGCTGAACGCCCTCTTCCCGCTGGCGCGAGCCCTACGGCCGGCGGACGACGCCGCCGGGGAGGGGCCGCCGCTGGGGAGCTTCGACCCGGTGACCTTCCGGAACAGCTCGTCGTTCGAGTTCAGCGACGACGACGGCGTCCCGCACACAATCCACTGCACCGAGCGCTACTACGCGCCCTGCGAGATGCACTGGATGCTCGGGAGTCTGGGCATGACCGACATCGGCATCTACGGCTGCGAGCTGGGACGCTTCAGTCGCGAGCGCGCGCCGGGCTTCGATGACGTCGAGTTGCTCGTGATCGCCCGGCAGGCGGCGAGCTAGGCGGCAGGCGCTGCCGTCCGCGCCGCAGGCGCGCCGCAATGGCGCCGTTAGAGGTGTGGTGACTATGGAACCGCGACACTGCCGGGGGCACGAGGACTTCGCCGCCATCTCCCGCTTCCTGACGGGACTGTACCGGCCTGGCAACCGCGACGGGAACTGGCTTCAGCCGGTATGGGAGTACGCCTACACGCACCCGTGGTTCGACGAGAGTGCGGTCGGGGAGATCGGCATCTGGGAGGACGCGGGCGAGATCGTGGGGGTCGCGACGTATGAGTTGGGGCTCGGCGAGGCGTTCTTCCATACGCGCGAGGGCTATGCCCACCTCAAGCCGGAGATGCTCGCCTATGCCGAGGCGCACCTGGCCTCCCGCAGCGCGGACGGGCGGCGACGCCTGAAGGCCTTTGTGCCCGACTTTGATGAGGCCTTCACACGGGTCGTCGAGGCGCGCGGCTATCGGCTTGACCCCGGCTCGCATCGCCCCATGTCGCAGTTCGTGATCCCCGCACCCTTTCCGCCCATCCCGCTCCCTGGCGGGTTCCGTCTCATGTCGCTGGCCGAGCGCAACGACCTGCGGCAAGTCAGCCGCGTGCTGCACCGGGGCTTCAACCACCCCGGCGAGCCGCCGGAGGACGCTGTCGCGGGCTGCCGGAAGATGCAGTCCGGACCGAACTTCCGCCAGGACCTGGCGGTGGTCGTTGTGGCGCCGACGGGTGACTTTGTGAGCTACTGCGGCATGTGGTTCGACCCGGTGAACCGCTTCGGCTACGTCGAGCCGGTCGCGACCGACCCGGACTACCGGCGCCGTGGCCTGGGCCGGGCCGCGGTGTTGGAGGGTCTCCGGCGCTGCGGCGAGCTGGGCGCGACCGTGGCCTACGTCGGCACGGACATGCCCTTCTACCTGTCGTTCGGGTTCCGGAAGTTGTTCACGGTGAACTGCTGGGTGAAGGAGCTTGAGGGCGCCGCGAGCATCTGACGCGGCTGAGGCGCAAGGTGGCGTGGCCATGGACGCCACCGGCCGGGACGGAGCCGGTGGCGCGAATGGTTGAGACGACCACCCCCCAGCGACGCGGGCCAGCGGCGCCTACCCCACCAGCCCCCGCAAGTACTGCAGATTGTGCCGCGCCGCTGCCTCCGGGTCGGCCGTGGGGGCGGTCTCCAGGACCAGCCAGTCGTCGTAGCCCCCCTCGCGCAGGGCTGACAGACACTCGGCGAGGGGCACGATGCCCTCGCCCAGCAGGTCCGCGTCGCGCTCCTTGATGAGCACCTCGGCGATGCGGCGGCCCAGGAACACGATCTCGGCGACGGGGTCGTTGCCGAACGCCAGCGCATTGCCCACGTCATAGTAGACCCCCAGGCCCGGGGACTGCACGGTGTCCACCATGTGCGCCAGCTCCGCGGCGGACTTGCCGTAGCCGCGGCCCACGTTCTCCAGGCAGAGCACGACCCCCAGGTCGGCCGCGTGCGGCGCGAGGTCGGCCATCATGTCAATCCACCGCTGCGTGCCGGTCTCGTGGGACACGCCCTCTTCGCCGGGGGTCACTGGCACGAGTATCCACTTGACGCCGAACGCCGCGGCGTGGGTGGTGGCTTCCCGGAGCATGTCGCGGATGCGCCCGCGGATCGCCGGGTCATCGGAGGCCGGGCTGATCGTCCAGCACACGCCAGTGCAGAGACCGGCAAGCTCGAGGCCCGAGGCGGCGATGACATCGTGGAGCCGGCGGCGCCCCGCGGCACTCCACAGCAACGTCTCCTCATAGTTGGCTCCGAGGTCCAGTTCGAGGCCATCGAAGCCGATCCGGGCGCCCATCGCGAACGCTTCCGGCCACGGCTGCTGCAGGCATCCGTCACGAATCCCGATCTTCATCAGTCTGCTCCCATGGTGTAGTTGGCTTACGGCGCCCTCGCGCCCCTAGCCCCCCGGCTTGGCCGCCGGGCTGAAGACCAGCTTGCAGAAGAACGTGAACTGCGTGTTGAAGTCGTCGAAGAAGAAGATGAGCTTGTGGCGGCCGGCGGGGAGCTGGACCGTCTGCTTGCCCACCGATTTCTGCGGGCTGCGCCAACCGGCGCCCGAGTTCCATGACGCCGGGAGCTTCCAGGCCAGCAGTTGCGGGCCGACCTCCCCGGTCTTGCCCAGGCACACGCGGACAGTGCCCTCGCGGGCGCCGTCGGCCGCGCTGAGGCCCTTGGTGACGTAGTCCGGGCGGTTCATGAACAGCTCGGCCTCGTACTGGCCGGCCTGGGCGACCTCGACTTCATAGCAGATCCACTTCGCGCGGTCGCCGCCCACTTCCACCGCCTCCTGCAGCGCCCCCAGCTCCGTCTTGCGCCATTCGAGGCGGGCATCGCTGGGGCCAAGGACATCGCTGCGGAAGGCGACCCCGTTGCCGCCCTCATCGTAGCAGCCGCCCTGGACCGTGCCGGGGATGGCCTGCGGCTGGCCCTGGAAGGCCGTGCCGGTGTACTCCTTGCCGGTCCGCAACTCCAGTGGCAGCAGAGCCGACTGGCCGATCAGGCCAGCGTCATCCTGGGCCATGACCATGATCGTGTTGGTGACACCGGGGAAGAGGTTGCTGACGGTGAAGGTGGTCTTGGCCTGCGCGGCGTCCGCCTGCTGCTCGGCCCGGATGCGGCCCATCGAGAAGAGCAGGAGTTGCTTGATCTTGCCCCGGGAAGCCGTCGCGGTGACATCGAACGTGACTGGCTCGCCCTCCTTGGGCGGGGTGGAACCCCTGAGTGCCAGCGTGACCTTGGGGAGCTTGCGGACGCCGGTGTCCTGCTCGTAGATGCGCACGTAGTCCACGACCAGGCGGTCGGGCAACTGCGCGTCTTCCAGGCGACCGTAGAAGGGCTTGTCCTGCGGGGTCTTGGGGGCTCGCAGGCAGGCGCTGATCCAGATCTTCTGCGGCGCGCTGGTCATCGGGACCTCGCGGTAGGTCTGCCGCAGCGTCTCCTGGCCGTCCACGTAGAAGATGTGCTCAAGCGGCGTCCACTGGAACGCCACGGTGTGCCAGCCGTCGTAGTCCTCCATGACAACCTTGCGCCCGCTGGAGGTGCGGGCCAGACGGGTGCTGCCCAGGATGCCGCCCTCGCCCACGCCCTTGGCGTTGCCCTGGTCCTCCAGCCGCTGGAGCTTCACGGCGCAGTGGTAGCAGTGGCTGATGTCGTTCTCCCTCTTGGGCTTGTAGAAGTCCTCGAAGATGTCGAACTCCTGGGGGTGGGTGAAGCAGTCCACGCCGCAGTCGTAGGGGTATCCGGCCATCCAGACGGCGCTCCACCAGCCGGGCTGGCGCGAGAACTGCACGCGCGTCTCGAAGTAGCCGTAGGCTTTGGCGAAGAAGCTGTTGATGCTCCCGGCATGCCGCACGGTGCCATCCGGGTCGCGGGTCAACTGGAGCACCAGGGCGCCCTTGCCGTCCAGGAAGAGGTTCTCGGCGCACGGGCTCGTCTGGATCCCCGGCCACTCCCACTTGCTCAGGGGTTGCACGTTCCACTTGGCCGTGTCCAGCGTCGTCCCCTCGAACTCCTCGTTCCAGACCATGCGCCACTTCTTCCCCGCGGGCGGGCCCTCACGGTACCCGGCCTTCGTCACCGTGGCGACCTGCGCCGCAGCGGGCACCGGGGCCTTGCGGATCGCGGGGTTGCGGAGGTCCTGCGGCCCGCCGACAGCCAGCATGGCGGACCCGGTGCCGCGCAGTATCCTCACGGCGAGCACGTGCGGTCCCTGGGTGACAGCCACCGTGGCGGTGAAGTCGCGGATGCTCGGCGGCCAGGCTATGTTGCCCTGGTCGCCATGGCTGAGCGTGTCGGAGATGAGCTTGCCGTCCAGGTACGCCTCATACCACCAGTCCGCGCCGAACCCGAAGGTCGTTGGCCCGGCCGTGTCCGCCGTGAACGTGAGGTAGACCCAGGCGGTGTTGCCCACCGGCGTGCCGCAGACGGGCGCACAGTCCAGGCAGCGCCGCGCATCGAACGTGGCGGGACGGCCGCCCACGCGCTTGGCGCCGATGGCCAGTGTCTCCGGCACGCGGGACAGCAGGTCCGGCGCGGGCACGCCGTCCTCACGAGCGAACGGGCCGAAGACCACGGCCTGCGTGGGCAGCACCACGTTGCCCTGGGGCTTGGCCTCCTCGGCCGCGGCAATGGCGGCCCCCACGGCGAGGGGGAACAGTAAGCTCAGCAGTACCCGACAAGAGCACTTCATCGTGATCGTCTCCTTGCCCAGAGCCAGAGGGCGGCGACCCAGCCGCGCCCCTCGGCTGCAGCATCCGTGCGCGAACGGGAGGTAGTATGTCACGGGAATCGAATCAGAGCAATGGTCGAAACGGCGCGGGGCCCGGAGGCCGTAGCCGCAATCGTCGTCGGCCATCCCGCCCACGGTGCGCCCCCGAAGGGGAAGAGGCCGCCGACAGTGCTGTACTGGCGGTGAGGACCGGAGCGTGTGGGAGGGATAGTGCCCTGTCAGGCGTGGAGCCGTGGGTGTGGGCCGTTGTAGAGCGTAGAGACCGCTTGCGGTCTACCCCGCCCAGCCGTTCGGTTCGTGCCATGCGGGGGCGGGGTACAAGCCCCCGCCCTACAGTCACTCGCACCCCAAAGTTCAGACCTGACAGGGCACTAGCGGGGGGGCCGGGGCGCACTACCGGACCGTGTCCGGCGTGTCACCAATGAGGTCGAAGTGAGCGTCGCAGTGGAGCAGGTCGGCCCCATGCAGGCGAGCCGTAGCGACCACGAGGCGGTCCGTGAGGGGCACCGTGAGGCCGGCGCGGCGGAGGTTGAAGCCAAGGGCGGCCGCGCGGTCCCAGCACTCGTCTGTCAGCGGCAGCCAGACCAGGGCAGTGAGTTGAAGCTCGACCTCGCGGTACTCGGATCTGGACCGGCACCCAGTGAGTAGTTCCGCGCGCACAACATGGCACACCGCCGCACGCCCCTCGGCGAGGGCCGCGTCAACGGCGCGGGCGACATCGGTGTCAGCCTGGCGGCTGAACTCGATGAAGGCCGAGGTGTCAATCAGCGTCAGGCGGCTAGTCATCGGCTCTCATCCGCTGGAGGTCCTCCTGCGTCATGTCCAGGAAGCCCGTGCCGATCTTGCGGCGGAGTTCGTCACGCAGCAGCCGCTTGACGTACTCGTCCAGCGCGGCCGCCACCACCTCGCGCTTGGTGCGCGCGGGGCTGAGTTCCAGGGCCTGTGCCATTAGCTCGTCGGGGAGGTCAATCGTCGTGCGCACGGCGCATCACCTTGTGCCACTATTGTATGCTAGTTCACACGTGAAGTAAAGCATACTCTGGAGCGATCATCAGCCATACTGCGATAGGGACTAGGGGCACCACCAGCTTGGGCTCCGAGCCATATCCGGCACGTCAGACACTCCGGGAGGGCATCGCATGGGTGGGTACGGCACGTTCGACATCCGTGACTTTGGCGCGAAGGGGGACGGTGTCGCCGACGACACCGCTGCCATCCAGAAGGCCGTGGACGCGGCGGGCGAGGTGTCCGGCGCGGTGGTCGTGCCGCCGGGGACATACCTGACGGGTGAGATCCAGGCCCGGACCGGCGTGGCGATGCAGGGACTGGCCAACACCTCCTACGGGCTGGACTGCGACTTCGGGTCGCGGCTGGCGCTGCGCGACGATGGCACCTCCCGGTGTCTCATCAACCTGACCGGCGCCATCGGCGCGCGACTGACCGGGCTGATCCTCAAGGGGCGGGGCAAGGAGGCGCCCGACCTGGTCCATGGTGTCATGGTCAGCAAGCCCAACCACGCCGTCCATCATGACAGTCCGGCCCTTGACTCGTGCATGGTCGAGTACTTCAGCGGCGACGGCGTGCACCTGGAGGGTATCTTCGTCTTCACCGTGCGCCACTCGTTCATCAAGGCCAACGGCGGCCACGCCGTGCACGTGCTGAACGGGCATGACGGCTTCGTGCTCGATTCGTGGCTGTCCAACAACGTCGGCGCGGGGTATGTCGGAGAGGGCAGCTCGGCCACCACGGTCACGGGCAACCGCATCGAGTGGAACCGCCAGGGGGGCGTGGTGCTGCGGGGCAGCAGCCACTACAACCTCACCGGCAACTACGTGGACCGATCGGGGACGGTGGGGCTGCGCTTCGAGGGCGTCAACACCATCGCCGCCACGGGGAACATCATCTACCGCAGCGGCAAGGTCGAGTGGAGCAACACCGACCCGCTGGACTCGGCGCATGTCAGGATGACGAACTGCCGCGGGATCGCGCTGTGCGGCAACAACCTCATCATCGGGCGCGACGATGGCGGGGAGGGCACATACTCCCCCGACTATGGCCTCGTGCTCCAGGACTGCGCCGAGTGCGTCGTGCAGGGGAACTCGATGTCGCGTTGCTGTGTCAAGCAGCTCGTGGTGGACCGCGGCGGCAATGAGACCTCGCGCCTCGCCGACAACAGCGGGAGTCTTCATCCGGGGGACTGACCCGATGGGCCGGGGCGCTCTCAGGGCGTGCGCGTCGGGGTGGGAGAGGCTATGGGGCGGAGGATGAGGGCGACCAGGGCGAAGAAGTGGTTCGTGGAGGCCGCTTGCTTGCCGGTCACACGGCAGGTGAGGCGGTGCGGCCCGGCGGACAGGCGCACCTGCCCCAGCAGGGGGCTGCCGCCGAGCGCCACCGTAGCGGCGCTGTAGCCGTCCACCGGCTGCCCCAGCGGGGCGTCATCCACCAGCACCTGAAACTGGCCGTAGCAATCCGAGGTGGTGTGGTCCAGGGACACCTCGTACAGGCCCGTCTGAGGGGCAGCAAAGCCATACGTGACGAAGTCGCCCGGCTGCTCGGCGCGGTAGAAGCGCGTGTCGAGCTGCCCCCCGAAGTACGTGCACGTCCGTCCCGAGCTGTCCAGCACCGGCGCAGTGCGGAAGGGCAACACGAACCCCCGTGTCGAGAAGCGCCAGGTGTACGTGGCCGCGTTGTCCAGGGCATCGGTCAGGCGAAGCGTCAGCGTGTAGTTGCCCGGCGGCTGGTCGCGCGCGGTGTGCAGCCCCAGCCGCCAGCGCCCCACGCCGGCCTGCTCGCGTGTGATGCGGACCGGACGGCTCTGCCCGACCCCGGAGACCATCTCAGCGCTCACCATCTGGTCGGTCAGCGGCCCCGCCTCGGCCAGCTCCACCTGCGCGCTCCCCGCCCACGGCAGGTAGCCCACGTCGCCTGTCCCCGCGATCTTCCGGTCGCCGACCCGCAGCCGCAGCAGCCTCGGTGGGGTGGCGTCGCTCACCTGGACCGGGCCGTGGCTGAGCATCACGACCGCCTGCGTGGCCTGCGACGGGTCGAGGCGCAGCCGCCAGCCATCGGCAGCGGAGGTGAGGGCCAGGGGCATCCAGCGCCCACCGGCGGGCCGCATGTAGGCCTGCGTCGGTGTCCCGCTGTTGCGGCACATGAGTGGCCCGGCCGGGGCGAACGCCGCGCGCGTCAGCTCCACCTCGCACGGCACGTTCCCCCGCCAGCGCAGCAGTCCGGTGGCGTCCATGGTGATCTCGACGAAGGTCGTGATTGCGAACTCCTCGCCCGCTTTCAGGGCGAGTGTGGGCTCATCGGCCAGCTTGACGACAGCCTGGTTGCCCTGGCGGGCCACGCTCTCGATCTCGAAGGCGCCGTCGGGGCGTCCGGCGACGAGGAGTTGCTGCCCGGCCATCGCCGCACCGGCGGGCAAGCCAGGGCAGTCCACCGTCACGCTGAAGTGCTCCTGATCCACCGCCACGAGCTGGCCGTGCAACGGTGGCTTCATCGTCAGCTTGACCCCGGCGGCGCTGAGCGCAGAGCCGTTCATCAGGGCCACAGTAGTCGTGCCGCCGGCGCGGCTGACGAGGGCCTGCTGGCCGGTGAACGCCAGCCGGTCGCCGCAGCGCGCCGGACCGGGAGCTGCGGCCGGGTCGGTCACGGCGAGCAGGTCGGTGAACTGCGGGCCGCTGATCTCCACGGCGCGCGCTTCACCCGCCGTGGCTGTGATGGGCACGGATTTGGCCGCCGGCGTCGGGCCCGAGGCGCCGACCGCCTGTAGCACCGACACAAAGACATTGCTCGGGCCGGGCCGGCGGACCTGGAGCAGGTGGAGGTCGCGTTTCTCCCACGGGTCGTTGCGGTTGCGCTGGCCGGGAGCCACCAGGTGCAGCAGTTGTGTCCCCGCCGTGGTCAGTTGGTCCAGCCGCACGCTCTTGCCGCCCTCAGACCAGGTCGCGGTCACCAGATCGCTCGGCGCCGTGGTCCCCTGAACGGAGCGCAGCCACTTGGTCCTCCCCTCGCCACCGGCGGGCGGGGTGCAGACCTCCTCGGTGAAGGGCTGCCAGTTGCCGTTGGGGGGCGTGAAGTCCTGTCCGGCGCCGTGCATCACGAAGTCCTGCCGGGCGCCGCCCTCGGCCCGCACGACATCCAGCAGGTAGCGCCGGCCGACGCCGTGGTCCACCAGCGACAGCAGGCGCTCGTAGCGCGTGGCCGGGGGCGCCGCCTCCTCGCCGCGGCCCACGACCGTCTGCAGCGTGTCGCCGGCCATGAAGGCCAGCAACTCCCCGGCGGCGCGCGTCTGCGGCTGCCCGTCGAACATCACGACGTTGTGGCAGAGGGTCGAGCGGTTCCACGGGCTGATCTCATGCCGCGCGCCCAGGTAGCCCTGGTCCGGGATGAGTTCGGCGCCCTGGTCGTAGAACAGGAAGTTGAGCTTGTCCGGGTGGCCGTGGCCGGACCCGTAGACCCCGTACTTGAGGTAGACGGCGGCGGCGTCCGGGCCCGGCCCGGTGCGCAGGATGGCCCAGCCGACGCCCGGCCGGACGAGGCTGCGGGCGGACAGATCCAACGGGGTGACCTGGCTCAGGTCAGCCGCCGGATCGCGCCGGAACAGGGCATACTCATCCCCGCTGTCTCCGAACTTGCCGTCAAAGACATCGGCCAGCAGACGGCGGTTGCGCTCGGCGGGGTACCAGCGGAAGTTCGTCTCGGCGTGGCGCCGCGGGTACTGCGCGCCGAGGCAGGAGTCGCTGATCGGCGGCCCGGTGCGCTGGGGCGTCAGCACGGTCAGCGGCGCGACGTAGATCTTGCGCAGCAGCGGGTCGCCGAGCAGGTCGAGCTTGTCATACCGATCCGCGCCCGTATACGCGGGCGGGTCCGAGTAGCCCTGCAGGATCTCCGGGCAGGCGTACAGCGGGCCGAGGGCCATGCCCTCGTACGAGAAGCTGCCGTCCTCCCAGTGGCCGTCGCGGAAGAAGTAGCGCTTGATGAAGGCGCGGAAGCCGTCCGGGTGGTCCACCGCCCACTTGACCGTACTGTGGTCGCCCAGCATCGTCCCCAGCATCGCGCCGCACGACATCGCGTACGGCCCGTCATTGATGCAGCAGCCCTTCGGCGAAGTGGCCGTCAGCAGCAGCGCACATTCGCGGAAGGCGCCGTTCTCGATGAGCTGCTTGTCCGCCTCGGTCAGCACCCCGCTGTTGTAGATCAGGTCATAGCACAGGCCCAGTTGCAAGAACGTGCCCTCATCGTGGAGCTTCCACCCCGACAGCTTGCCCGACTGCAGGTTGCTGTAGTCGGGGTACACCCGGTCCCAGTCGTGGGCCAGGTAGCCGGGATAGACTTCCGCCACGCGCCGCAGGATCGGGACGGCCTTCTCGGCATACTCCCGCTCACCCGTAAGGGCGTAGACCTTGCCGAGCGCCCCCAAGTCGTTGAGGCGGTTGATGCGCCGGTAGCGCAGCAGGGCGCTGATGCGGTACTTCTCTCCGCGCGCGTCCTGGTAGTAGCTGATCTGCACCTTCTGCCCCACGGGGTTCATGTACGTATCGTGCTTGTCCTCGGGGTAGGCGGGGTCGGGGAGAGTCAGGCCACAGCGGGTGCACTGCACGCGGTCGGGTAAGGGCGATTTCCACGCGTAGTCCCAGTTCGCCCCGCACTTGGGGCAGTCCATCACGCGCATGGGTGTCTCGGCGGGGATCCAGAAGGGGATCTGGTCTGCGGGCAGCTCCATCCAGAACCTGGCCTGGTTGCGCAGCGCCTGGAGCTGATCCCGGGCCCACTGGTGGCGCTTGATGTTCTCACGGGCGCGGGTGATGTCTTCCGTCTTGTACAGCCCGCACGGGTGCGCTACCGTCGCCGGTGGGAGCACCTGGCGCTCGAGCGGCTCGAACGCGCCGACCACCGCGCGCAGATCATCGTAGTACGAGTCGCACTGGCCCCCCGACCAACACGAGGGGAGCAGCGTGAGCCCCACCGCAGCCGCCGGGACGTCCACAACCCCGCGCATCTGCTCCCACTGGCCGGTCCCGGCCGGGCGCAGGATCGTGAGGTCCTCCTTCTCCAGGCGTTTGCCGGCCTCGTTCCAGAACTCGACGTACAGCGAGGCGCCGCTGTCAGCCGCCCCCTTGTACCAAGCGGTGACCAGCAGGCTCGTGCCCGGCTGGACGGGTATGCGCGGGCTGCGCAGGCTGCAGGCCAGCTTGTCGCTGGTATCGAGCACGTGCAGTGACTGCTTGCCCGAGTGCGCCTCGCGCGTGCTCAGTTCCGCGACGTTGGGCGCCTCGAACATGCGCCCCCAGCCCTCGGGCGTCGTGCCCGCGGCGCCCTCCTCGAACGAGGCCTCGAAGAGCGGCTTGGTCTCGGCCGCGACCGCCGCCACCGGCCCCAGGGCCAGGACGATCAGACACGCCGCCACTATCATATGGGTACGCATGTGTGTTAGCTCCTCGACAGTGTGCGAGACGGAAGCGTCGGCGATCGGCGCTTGGCAGGTGCCTCGCCCGGCACTACCGGGTGAGGACGAGCATGACCGCATCCAGGGCCGGCGCCTTCAAGGGTCGCGACAGATCCACCGCGCGGCCGGTCAGCAGGTCGCGCACACGGGCTCCGGACTGAGGCGCCTGAACGCTCACCAGCCGGTCCTCCTGAGTCAGGTTCACGACGAAGACCAGGGCCTCGTTCTTGAGCAGCCACACATGCTTGCGCACCAGGGTGCCGTCCGCGCCCTGCACCGTCACCGCGGCATCGTCACGCTTGCCGTCCCACAGGAACGGCCCGGCGGCGGCCAGGACGGCGTTCCACCTCGCCAGCAGGTGCAGGAAGCGCCCGTCTACCGCGCCGTCGTCATGCCCGCCCCAGAAGGAGAGGCCGCGCACGCCCTGGCCGATCATCGCCAGCATCTGCGCGTTCAGAATCTGCGGATCGCTCCACGGGGTGGCCGACCCGAGCGGGTAGATGACCGTCGAGCAGAACACGATAGGCTTGCTGGTCACGTTCAGACTGTCCTGCACGGTCTGGATGCCCATCTCGACGCTGGCCAGCCCCACGTCCTTGGTCCACATGTCGCGGTAGTCGCGGGGGTGGGTGTAGTGGGGCACCTCCGGCTCGGTCAGGTACTGAGCCGCCTTGGAGATGTCAATCTGCGCGGACTCGATGGTCCCGGCGTAGTCGTAGCCCGCGATCCACGCCTGCAGCGCACAACCCGGCTTGGCCTGGCGCGCCGCCTCCCCGATGACCTTCACGTACCGCGCGCCCTGGTCGCAGCGGAACTCGATCCACTTGCTGTAGTAGCGCCCGCCCTTCTTGATGTCCTGGGGCCAGGCGGCATCCGTGACCCCCGCGTAGCGCGCGAAAGCCTGCCGGCAGCGGTCGCAGAAGCACAGCGGCGGCCGGCACTCGTAATCCAGCATGAAGCCATCGGCCCCGGACTCCCTCATCCGCGTCGTGACGCTCTCCAGGAACCGGCCATATGTCCCCGCCCCGGTGGCGATGATCTCGGGGCAGATGGTCGTGTAGCGGCTGGGCTCGGTCGCCTTCTCCTCGGGCGTGGGTGTCACGTCGGGAGGACACTGGGCCGAGTAGTCCCACCAGGACATCAGGTTGGCGTGCAGGCCCAGCCTGTGGGCCGCCTCGAACAGGGGCCGGCCGCCGCTCAGATGCAGCCGCCTCAGGCCCACCTGCTGGTACTGCTGGAGCATGTTGGCGAGCAGCTCGGGGCCCAGCGTCCCCCCGGGGTCGAGCGCCGCACCCTCCCACAGGGAGAAGCCCAGGTGCCGCGGGTCCGCCTTGGGCGGCGGCGGCAGCGGGGGCAGGACGACCGCCTTCAGTTCCGTCCACGGTCCCGGCTGGCCATCGCGTCGCAATCGCGCGCGCAACACGCCCGTCTCTCCGCTCTCGGGGCGGAAGTGCACGAATACCGGAGGCATCATGGGGCTGATCGGCCAGTTGAGCCAACCCGGTCCCTCACCCTTCGGCTTATCCACTCCGTGGAAGTTCGCCGGCAGCACGAAGTTGGCCGGGAAGTCCAGCACGCAGCGCACGAGGTCGCCCGCCGGGCTGGTCTGCACCTGCACCGGCAGGTCGCCGGCGATGATCTCCCGGGGGGCCAGGTGTCGGCTCGCCTCGATCTCAACACTCACGTGCTTGGCTGAGTGGGTGGCGTCGAGGTTGTCGTAGACCAGGCAGACGCGCTGATAGGCGCCCTGCGCGAGCCAGACGGTGCCGCGCGTGCGGTCATCCAGCACATTGGGCCAGACGGCGACATGGAGTTGCTGCGGGTCCTGCTCGCCCTCGACGCGGGCCGCCGCGACGCTGGCGGCCAGTCGCGCCGCCAGATCGGGCGGCTGCCCCACCACGACATTGTCCACGTGCACCGCGATGATCTTCTCACCCCGGCCGTAGTCGTTGTCGAAGTCCGGGGCGCCACCCTCGCCCGGCATGTAGCCTTTGCCCATGATCAGGCGGCACGGGCCCTGCCACTCGGGCAGTCGCTTCAGCTCGGCTGTCGCGGTAGCCGCCTCGCCGGGCTGCGCGACCGTCAGCGTGATCGTGTCGGCGGCAAGCGCCAGCCGCACGCGATACCAGGTGTCGGCGACGGGGCGGAGCTTGTCCGCCAGAGACACGGTTCCGGGCCCCGGCGCGGCCTCCATCCGCAGGCCATAGTGGAGGCTCAGCATCACCCGCACATACTTGTCCGGGCCCCAGTACAGGATGACGCCGGGCGACCACGAGGCCGCCGTGTCGCAGACATTGTTGAGGTCCACCTGCACGGACGTCACATCCGTCGGCAGGTCGGTCTCCAGGTGGTTGTAGACGTTCTCTTTGCCGCCCAGCACGAGCAGTTGGCGCCGGGCATCTACGGCCATCGTGCCCTGCTTGCTGACATCGCGGGTCCACCGGGCGTCAAGCTGGGGCGCGGAGAAGTCATCCAGCCAGTCGTTCGGCTGCGCCCACGCGGGCAGGCTGAGCAGCACAGCGGCCAGGAGCACGGCCAGTCGGGTACGCAAGGTGTCTCCATCCCTTCGGTTGGCGTGACAGCGACGACAGGACCGACAGCCTACGGCAGGTCATACACGATGAACACGCCATCCAGCGCCGGCACCGTCACCGTGGTCCCTGGCTCCGCCCCGGACAGGACCATCCTGCCCTTGCCGGCCCGTGTGCGGACCGTCACAGTGGCGTCTTGCAGCCCGCGGTTCGTGAACCCCACGAGCAGCTTGCCCTGCCCGGCGAAGGCCCGGTGGAAGACGCCCGTGGGGGCCGTGACCTCCACCCTGTCATCAGCCCGCTTGCCCTCCCAGACGATGTCCTGCGTCGCGTCGAGCAGGCGGGCCAACTCGGACAGTAGCGCATAGTGCCGCCCATCAAAGAACGGCAGCATCCAGAAGTCCAGGCCCCGGACCCCCTGCGCCAGGTGAGTCTTCGCTTGCCAGCGCAGGTAGTCGGGGTTGGTGTACGAGTCCAGCACGCCGGCCCCGATGTTCAGACACGGCGCCAGCGGCACGCTCCACGGGTTGTCCACCGTGGCCTCGACGCGGCGGAAGGCCCAGTCCAGGCCGTACGGCTGGCCCCAGGTGTCCTCGCCATGCGGATAGACGCCGTTGGCCATGTTGGCGAAGTCCAGGTGCGGCAGGAACTGCCGCACGTCATAGCCGTACTCGCGCTCCTCCTGCAGGCGGTCGCGATAGGCCTGCACATGGGGACCGGTGGCCTGGCGCTCATACAGGGACATGGTGAACCAGGAGAACAGCCGCCCCTGCGGGCTGCCGGCCTTGACCGCCTGGCGCACCGCCGCGACGTGCCGGCCACCGTTCCAGACATGGAAGTCCAGCCAGCGCTCGTGCAGCTTCCCGCCCGGGGCCACGTCGGCAGGCCAGTTCACCTGGTCGGCCGTCAGCTCCTCTCGCTCCAGGAACGCCGCCCGGCAGCGTGGGCAGAGGCACTGGTGGTGGTTGCCCTCATGGTCGAGGTCAAAGCCGTCCCACCCCTCCTGCTGCAGGCGGCTGGTGATGGGGCCGAAGACCTCCGCTACGTGCTCGGCGGCGTACGTCGGGCACCACTGGTACCGGTCCCCGCGTCTCTCGCCCGGTACGGGCTTGCCGCCCGAGCCCAGGCAGGCCTTGTCGAGGCCTTCGGTCGAGGTGGGGTAGACGGTCGTGTTGTAGCTCCACATGCTGGCGAGACTGACCAGCATGCCGTGCGCCCGGGCCTCGGCGATCTCCTCGGGGTATGACAGCACCAGCCGCGACACGCCCGCCGCCTGTAGCTGCGCGTCGGTCTCCCGCCGGATCATTGCCTCCAGCGGCTTCTCCGCCTCGGCGACGGCCGGTCGCACGACGCTGTAGGCCCACACGCCGAGCAGCGAGCGGCGCGGCTGCGGGGTGGCAGGTAGCGGCGGCAACACCGTGAGGGGCACAGAGACGAGTTCGCCCTCTCCGCCCTGGGAGCGTGACTGCCAGGCCAGGCGATAGACGCCCGGGGCTTGCCGGCAGCGCAGGTAGAGACAGAAGGGGTGGCCGCCGAAGGTGTGCCACTGTGTCTCGGGCGCCACGGCCGCGCTGTCGGGGAAGGTGAACGTGTAGCGCGTCACGGCTTGGCCGTCGCGTTGCTGGGTGCTGGTCTCCAGACGGACGCGCTGGGTCCAGCCGTCGGCGTAGGGCAGATAGGGCGTGACCAGCTCCACCCCGGCTGGCAGCTCCAGGACCAGGCCCAGCCGCACGGCGCCCGCCGTGTCGTCATTGCGCACATAGAAGCTCAGCCGCTGGAAGACCCCCTGGCACAGGAACAGGCCCTTCTGCTCCTTGAGGTTGGGGGCGAAGTCCCAGCGCAGCTTCTGCGGATCGTTGTTGGCCACCGCCGGCGGGTCCAGGGCCAGCGGCGTCCGCTCGTTGCCCACAATGACAAGGGCGTCGCGCAGCAGGGCTTCCTCCGCCGCCGTCACGTGCGTGATCCGCACGGTGTTCGGCCCCGGCTTCACCAGCTTCGTCACGTCGAACAGGTAGCCCAGTCCGCCCAGGTCGTCGCGCTCGCCCGACTCGAACGCCGGCTGAGCCGGGAGCGCGAAGGCCTTGGGGGCATAGACCTCGGTCCCCTGCGTCCAGTACTCGTTCGCCTTGTTGACCGCCTCGGCCGTCGCCAGCGCCTGGCCGTTGACCGCCAGGCGCAGCACGCCCCCGGAATGGCTGAGCGCCCGGTACCTGAGCACGGCCTGCAGGTACAGATAGACCGGCTGCGCCGGATCGGCGGCCACCGTGAACCGGCCCTCCGTGAAGTGGGCCGAAGGCAGGCGCAGGACGGCGCCATGGGGTCCGGCGTTCAGAGCGCGCACCAGCTCCTCCGGCGCCGCCACGCACGGCCCGGCCAACGCCGTCACGACACAGGCCCACAGCCACCAGTCTCGGCACATCCTCAGAACTCCTCCTCAAACAACATCCCCCATCGCTGGTGGTGCCTTCCGCGGTTCGCGGTGTCGCACCTCTCTGGCGCGCATCTCCCCGGGCAGGTGAGACCAGGGGAGCAAGGAAATCGGCGCCTGGTGGATGAAGCCTACCACGCGACGGACGCCGTCGGTGGTGTTCGTCCCTGAGCCCCGGCACAAGCCGGCCGCAACCCATCCAGGGGAGACAGACACAATGATACTGATGCATGCGTACACTTACCGGACGTATGACTTCGAGCGCGCCTGCCGCAAGGCCCGGGAGTACGGGTGGGAGGGCATCGAGCTGTGCCCGACGCTGTTCCGCGGACGGGCCCTGGCGGAGATCAAGCCCGAGCTGGAGGACACGATGGGCCGCTATGGCGTCGCGGCGCCGGTCGCGTCGTGGGGAGGCAACGTCATCCAGGACGACCGGGAGGCCGCGCAAGCGGCGCTGGACTCCCTGCTGGCCGGCCTGCCGGTGCTGCGGGAACTCGGGGTGGAGAAGATCAACTCGGGCGTCGGCTCCCTCATGGCGGACGATCCAGTGGTGACAGGCTCGGCCATCGCCACCGAGGTGCACTACGAGCGCGGGGCTGAGGCGTTCCAGACCGTGGCCGCCGAGCTGGCCAGCCTGGGGATGACCTGCAGCTTCGAGATCCACATGCACAGCCTGCATGACACCGCCGCCTCCACCCTCAAGCTCCTGGACATGATCGGCAGCCCCCTGGTCACGGCGAACATAGACGCCGGGAACATGTATGGCACGCCCCATGCCGAGGAGGCCGTGGCTGCCGTCGAGATACTCGCCGGCCGGATCGGCTATGTCCACGCCAAGAACTGCCGGCGCCTGGCGACGGGCGGCACGGACTACTCCTACATGCTCGACAGTGGCCACCTGGACTACTTCCGCATCTTCCGAGCCTTGCGCGACACGGGCTACCAGGGGCACATCTGCTGCGAGTACTGCGGCCTGGGTGACCCCAGCGTCGCCGCCCAGCGTGACCTGGCCTATCTGAAGTACACGCTGCGCGAGCTGGGGATGTGGTAGCCTGCCCCCCCCGGGCAGCACGTGACCAGGGCGGGGTCGGGGGTGACTCCTGGTTGTCGGCTGGTAGCTTGAGGCGCAGATGCCTGGGGCGCAGAGGTCTGAGGCGTAGAGGTCTGGCGGGGCGGGAGTCGTGGCGAGGCGGGAGTCGTGGCGTCCGCAGGACGCTCGGCGGTGCGCAGCACCGCCCCTCAGCCCGGCGTTTCAACGCCGGGAAAGGACGCCGCCCCCTTGTCTAGAAGTGCCTGCCGTCCGCAGGACGGTTGGCCGCAGGCCCGTCTCAGGCGCAGACCTCCCCGGGCGTTCCGCCGACCGTCCTGCGGACGGAACGGAACGACCGCAAGGAGGAACAAGGGGGCGGCAGCATCCCGGACGCTGAAGCGTCCGGCTGGGGGGCGGTGCTGCGCACCGCCAACCGTCCTGCGGACGGGAGGACCGCCAGCCTGAGCACCGCCGACCGTCCTGCGGACGGGACGGCCGCCAGCCAGCCCTGGTTGGTAGAGGTGGAGTTGGGAGAACGGTAGAATACCCTAACGGGACGATCTCGATGGTCGGGGCCCATACGGCCAGCGAGGGAGGGACATCATGATCGAGTACCCTGAAGCTGTTACGATCGCCGGGCAGATTGCCAAGACACTGACCGGCAAGCGAATCGAGTCGGCAGTGCGGGGGAACGCGCCCCACAAGTTCGCGTTCTACAGCCGTCCGCCCGAGGAGTACGCCTCGATCCTGCCCGGTCAGACCACTACCGGCGCGGAGGCCAGCGGGTCGCTGATCCTGGTCCGGCTCAGTGGCGGACACATCGTCGTGCTGGGCGGCGGGGGCGAGCGCATCATCTTCCATCCCTCGGCCGACACCGTGCCCGCCAAGCACCAGCTCCTGCTGGGGTTCGACGATGGCGCTTTCCTGAGCGTCAAGGTGCAGGGCTGGGGCTCATGCCAGCTCTACACGCCCGAGGAACTGGAGGTCTATCCGTGGTATGCCCGGCGCGCGCTGGAGGCCACCGACGAGGGCTTCACGCGGGGGTACTTTGAGGGCCTCTTCGCCGCGTTGGAGCCGGACGACTCCCGCGCCATCAAGTTCTTCCTGATCTCCGATCCGGGCGTGTGGGGCATGGGGAACGGGTACCTGCAGGACATCCTGCTGGCGGCGCGGCTGCACCCCCGGACGAGGGCCGTGGACCTGAGCAAGGCCCAACAGCGCGCGCTGCACAAGGCCATCGTGCAGACGATCAAGCGCGCCATCCGGCTGGGGGGACGCACCGACGAGCACGATCTGTTCGATGACACGGGCGGCTACGAGCGCCTGCTCAGCGCCGCGGCGGCCGGCTTGCCGTGCCCCGTCTGCGGGCAGGCGGACATCGTCAAGGAGAGCTTCCTGGGCGGGGCGATCTACACCTGTCCGCAGTGCCAGCCCGCCCCGCCGAAGCCCGAGAGGCGCGCGGCGAAGAAGCAGGCCTAGCCCGCAGTGGCGCGCCCTCACAGGAGGGGGACATGACCACCCACACCGACCAACTCACCACCGACCGACTGCTCATCCGGCACTTCACGCCCGCTGACTGGGTGGAACTGCAGGAGCTAGCCCGCGACAGGGAGTCCTCGGCGGGCGGGAAGTACGACCACGCCTGGCCGACCGACGACGAGGGCTGCCGCGGGATGGCCGTGTACTTCGCGGCACAGGAGAAGTTCTGGGCCGTGTGTCTGAGGAATACCGGCCACCTCATCGGCCTCCTGGCGCTTAGCCCCGAGGACGAGCCCGGCGTCATGGAGGTCGGGCATGTGTTCCACACGGCCCACCTCGGAGCCGACCTCGACACCGAGGCCCTCGGCTGCCTCATGGACGTTGCCTTCGCCGATCCGTCTGTCCGGCAGATCATCTGCCGGAACGCGGAGGAGTGGGAAGCGCAGCTCGCGCCGTTGCGCAAGCTGGGGCTGACGGTGGTGAGCCGGGGAGACGGCACGGACTTCTTCCAGCGCAACGCGGACGGCAACCCCATCACGTTCGTGGGCTGCACGATGGCGATAGGCAGAGACGAATGGCTGCAGCGGCGTCGGTGAGGAAGCCCCGCCGACTGGCAGGCAGTGAGTGACTTCGTGGGTCACACGCCCCACACGAGACCCGGAGCGTAGCGGCGCGCCGGGGAGGAGCATGCTGCAATGCCACCCTCGATCAGCCTCAGCACCGAAGATCGGCGGACGTACCTCGAAGGCGTCCGGCCGATGGACTGGGGCACCGGTGAGATGTGTGAGTTCGCCAGCGCGCTGACGCGCACGCTGGAATGCGTCGGTGAGGAAGTGCCGTATCACACCATCACGGGTGTGACCGGCGTCGCCTTCCGCTTCACGATGGGGCCCGAGTTGTGGAACCCGGGTTTCTACGGCTTCGGGGGCGTCTCAGCCGACGTGCACGACCTCATCCGTCGTGCCTTTGCCGCGGTTGGCCACGCGTACGCATGGCATGCCGCCGGCGACCGGGCCAGTGACTGGCGGCGCCTCACCGACAGCATTGACCGCGGCCTCGCTGTCATGCTGCGGGGTCACGTGGTGGACGCCTCCGACTGGGCCCTGATCACTGGCTACGAGGACACCGGCGACATCCTGCTCGGGTCCAGCCCCTATGGTGGCCGCGACAGGTTCCGGGGCCACGATGTCATCCTCGACTGGCACGAGAGGACGAAGGAGTACATCCTCCTGGAAGAACGGTGCGAGCGGCCACCGGCGGCGACCATGTACACCGAGGCCCTGCAGTTGGCCGTGGCGCTGGTGCGTGGCGAACCGGCCAGGGCGCCGTACACCGGCCTGGGGGGCTACCAGGTCCTGGCCGCTGCCCTGCGGGAGCAGGAGTCTGCTGAGAGAGCGGAGCGCCAGGAGGACGGGATGTGGTTCCGCTATCTGTGCCTGCTCTGCTACGAGATGATGCTGGACGACCACGCTTCCGCGCCTCCCTTCCTGCGCGACGCGGCGGAGGCACTGCCGTCCGGCACGGCCGAGCTGCTGCAGGCGGCAAGCTGTTACGAGCAGAGCCACGCGCTCCGCAACGAACTGGAGGGCATCCTCCCCAGCAACTTCCCGGCCGAGGCACAGAAGCGCGTCCTCGACCTGGCGGTACGGGAGCAATTCGCGCAGGCGATCCTGCGGATCCGCGAGGTCGAGGCGCAGGGGATTGCGCACATCGAGCGGGCTCTGGGAACGCCAGCGAAGTGAGCACCCATGCCATGGCTTAAGGGCCGTGACACTGGCGACGTGGGCGGAGGGAGTGGCATTCACGGAAGTGGGGGCCGCGGTCGAGGCCTGGTGAGGCCGGGAGGCGCAGCATGCGAAGGGCGCTACTGGTTACGACACTGTTGGTGGCGGCTACGACGGCGTTCGCACAGCCGCCGAAGGAGGCGAAGGCCGTGCAGAAGCGACCGGCAACGTCGGACCCGGCCGTACGGTGTGTGCTGGCAGGTGTGCCGTGGATCGGGTTCTATCGGGGCGACAACCGTGGCCCGGAGGATGACCCCTTCCCGGCCTGCATGAGGGCGTTCCTGGAGTACCAGGGCGAGAACCTCGGCCAGCAGCCCCGCCATGCCAACGACCCCTGGCATGTCGTGCACACGTACATCAAGGGCGTCTGCGGTGCGTCGTTCCGGCTGGGATGGGACGGCACGAACTGGGAATGGAGCGCCATGGAGTTACTGGGCATGCCCGGCGACCCGCTGGCGCCCTTCCGCGACGGGTTCGCGGCGGCCGGCTATGCCTGTGAGATCCTCCTGCGCCGGGACTTCGCCCGGTCCCTCGGCCTGCAGCAGGACGCGGACTACGACGAGGCCGCCTTCCGCGAGCGCATCGTGGCCAGCATCCGCCGGGGCGTCCCCGTGTTGGCCCTCGGCGTTGTCGGGCCGCCGGAGTGCAGCCTCATCGTCGGCTACGACGAGGGCGGCCAGGTACTGGTGGGCCGCAGCTTCTTCCAGGGCGAGGGCGACGAGGCCGCGAAGATCGAGCTGGAGGAAGCCGGCGGCGGGAACCCCGATCCCTACTTCCGCAAGCGGGACTGGTTCGCGGACACGCGCGGGATCATCCTGATCGGCGACAAGGTCAGCCGCCCCTCCGACCACGAGATCCACGTGACAGCCCTCCGGCGTGCGCTGGAGATCATGCGCACGCCGGTGGTCCGGGGGAAGTGGACCGGCCTGGCTTCGTTCACGATGTGGGCCGATACGCTGCTGAAGGAGGCGCCCTTCCCGGCGGACGATCTGGCCACTTTGCGGAAGCGGCACGAGTACCACCACAGCGCCGGGGGGACGCTGGCGGAGGCGCGAGCGTATGGCGCGGACTTCCTGCGGCGCATGGCCGACCGCGAGCCGGCCGCGGCCGAGGAACTGCGCGAAGCGGCGAGGTGCTTCGACGACGAGCACGACCTCGTGTGGGCCATCTGGGAGTTCACGGGGGGGATGATCCCCAGCGATGACGGGGCGGGCAAGCTCGGCAACGCCTTCCTGCGCGGCCGCCTCGTGCCGCTCATCCGCCTCTGCCGCCGGCGCGATGCCGAAGCGGCGGCGCACCTCCAGAGGGCCCTGGAGCAGATGGGCGAGACGCTCCCTACCGACACACCCGCCGCCTGCGGCCGCCTCGTGCTTGAGGGCGTTCCCAAGATCGGCTACGTCACTCACCTGTGCCCCCTCCCCGGGTCGTTGTACGCGGTCATGGAGTACCTGGGCGACCCGGTGGCGTATGAGTACCTGATGGGCATCACAGGCGCGGCCTTCCGGCGGGCGTGGCACCGTGACGACGGCGGGAATGTGGACCTAGGGTACTTCGGGCCCGAGGTGTATCGCCGCGCCGCCTTCGGGCTGCAGTACGAGCTGCGGACGGTGCCGCGCGACAAGCAGAAGATGATTGCGGCCCTCCGCGAGAGCCTCTCCCACGGCCGTCCGGTCATCGCCTTCGGTATCGTGGGCCCGCCCGAGGCCGGGATCGTCGCCGGCCTCTCGCAGGGCGGCGAAGTGCTGCACGGCTGGAGCTACTTCCAAGACGACAAGCGGCCGGGCTACTACGAGGAGGCGGGGTGGTTCGAGAAGTTCAGCCGCTTTGCGGCGGCGCCCGACGGCGGCCTGGGCCCGGTCGGCGATGAGCCGGTGGGCCTGCTCGTGGTGGGCGACAAGAACCGCTGGCGGGAGGGGTCTCAGCGCGACATCCTGCGGGAGTCGCTGAAGTGGGCCGTTGACCTGGAGCGCACCGCGAAGCGGCCCAACCTGCCGCAGCATGTCTGCGGGTTGGCCGCCTATGAGGAGTGGGCGAAGGCGCTTGAGGTGGATGCCGACTACCCGGCCGACAAGCCGCAGGTTCTCGAGACCCGCGCGATGGTGCACTGCGATCAGGTGGTGATGCTCCACGAACGGAGTCGGGGCGCCCAGTTCCTGCGCCTCATGGCCGAGCGGGTACCCGAGGTGGCCGCCGACCTGACCGCCGCCGCGGTGCTCTATGACGAGGTCGCGGCGTACGCCGGGCAGGCCTGGAAGTGGGGCCACTGGATGGAGCCCGCCGCCCAGCAGGGCCTGGCGGACCCGAAGCTGCGGCGCGAGTTCGCGGCCCAGATACGCGCCGCCGGAGCGAAGGAGGCCCAAGCCGTCGCGAAGCTGGAGACGGTGCTGCAAGCACTCAATGCGGGAACCGCAGGGAAGCCGTAGCGACCCCCTGCGTTCAGGTCAGGCCATCTGCAGGGCCTCCGGCACGGCGCTATCCGGTCGGAGGCCTTCCTGTCCCTGGCGTCGAATACCCCTGCTTCCGCGCCACTCGTGCCTGAGGAACCGCCCCATGGCCTCTCCGTGCTGCCGGGCCGCCGCTATCGCTCGCACCGTGCTCGCCATCGTCATCGCGCTGGCCGTCGCGGGGACACTCCTGCACGCCTGGCAGGCGCTAGGGCTGCCGCGGCTGGGGGCGATCGCCGTAGCCTCCGGCGGCTTCGTGCTGATCTCGCTGCTCAGCGGCGGGCTCCGGTCGGCCCCCGGCGTCCTGATGGTGATCGGCCTCGTGGGCTGCTTCCTGGGCGACATGCTAGGGGCGCGCAGCTTCGTAGCCAGCGCGGGGGCGTTCCTGGTCGGCCACATCTTCTTCATCGCGGCCTATGTCCTGCGGCGCGGCGATGCGCGGCGGGGCGCGGTGGTGCTGGTGGTGTTCATCGCCTGCAGCGCCGCCATCCTGTCCGGCCTCTACGGCCGGGCCGAGGGCGTGGAGCGCATCCTCGCCGTGGCCTATGCGCTGGTCATCAGCGCCATGGTCGGCGCCGCCGCCAGCGCCGCCCACCTGCCCGGCGGAAAGCTCATCTTCGCCGCGGCCGTGCTGTTCTACGTGTCGGACATTGCCGTCGCCTACTGGAAGTTCGTGGGTGGCGACGCGCCGTATGACTGGTTCTGCTACCCGCTGTACTACACGGCCTGCACCATGCTCGCGTTCGGCGCCGGGGCGGTGGCCGGGCCGCGCAGCCCGTTGGCGCCGCCGGGCACCGGTGAGACAACGCAACCTGTCACAGGATAGCCAGGAGAGATCACGATGAAGCACCTCGCCTGTGGAACCGTCTGTTTCCGCAACCTGCCGCTCGCGGAGGCCTTCGCACGCATCGCTCGGGCCGGATACACCTGGGTCGAGACCCAGGCCACCGCGCCCTTCTGTCCGCATGTGGACCCGTGGCATGACGACCCCGACGCCTTCGCCCGACTGGTCGCCGACTGCGGCTTCAAGGGCGTAACGGCGCTCTGGGCCCCACACGGCGCGATCCTGGCCGATCCCGGGGCTGTCGCGGGCATCAGCACCGCCCTGGCCTGGGCCCAGGCGGCGGGCATCCCCGTGGTCAACGCCGGCGACGGGCAGAAGCCGGCCGGCATGTCTGACGCGGAGGCCCTCGACCTGCTCCGCGAGCGGTTCGCGGCGATCCTCGAGGTGGCCGCACGCTGCCAGGTGTTCCTGGCCATCGAGCCCCACGGCACCTTCTCGCTGACCCCCGATGGTCTGGAAGCCCTGATGGGGCTGTCGGACTCGCCGTGGCTGGGGATCAACTACGACACGGCGAATGTCCACCGGGCCACGTACGTGGAGACCGCTGCCGGGGCGTACTCGTGGAAGCCCATGGGGGAGAGCGCCGACGAGGTGGCGACCCTCAAGCGGGTGGTCGGCCGGGTGGTGCACTGCCACGTCAAGGACGTCGTGGGACCGCGCTCGGTGGCGCTGGGGGACGGCGAAGTGGATGTGATCGGCTGCCTGCGAGTGCTGGCCGACCACGGGTACACGGGTGCCATCTCGCTGGAGACCGAGGGTGATGAGACTCCTGAAGAGATGCAGCAACTGATCGAGCGCAGCCGGCGCTTCCTCGAGGACGCCCTGAGCGCCCAGTAGTCAGCGCCGGCGGCGCTGTGGTCTAGTGCTGACTTGCATAGGTTGGCGTGCTAACGGAGACAGGTCGTGGGTGTCGGGGGGGGGGGGGGGGGG